>CAYGNZ010000475.1:311-3014 GCA_964351345.1 uncultured Bdellovibrionales bacterium
TCTAGGGTTCGAAGCGAGTGTAATACGGTTTTTACGGTTCTCCATGAATTGTCGCGGAGCAGTCTCTTGGCTCGGTATTCCCGAGCCAGGTGACTGTTCCTTCCTCAATTACGGAGATCCTTATGACAACTACCTTGCCTAGCACGCATTTTCCAGGGAGCGCTCCCTTTCGTCTCCACGAACTAAGTGATTCGAACTGGACCGAGCTCTTCCCCGAGCAAGGCCGGAGTTCCTACGGCGGCGACACTGCCACCGTGGTGCTTTGGTGCGAAGTGTTTCGAGGTGTCGTTGCGCACAACCCCCAGGTTTGCGACGGCAGTGATGAGTGGTTCCTCTCCTTCGACGCAGGAGACACCTTCTACCACACCGCCGCGACCTTGGATGAGCTGCTCAACGACCCCGCGGTGATTACGTCCTTGCGACAAGGTCGCCCGATGCCGATGGCGGACATTCCGCACTACGAACGACCCAACATCCGCCAGGATTTGGGTGATGTCGTGACGGCGGTCAAAAAGTTGCTCCGCAACTTGCTCCGCAGCTAGTCAGCACTTGGTTCTACCCGACGGCAAACTTTTTTGCCGTCGGGTTGGGGTATTTGAACGCCGCTTCGAACCAATTTTCCGTATCATTTTCCGTCGCTACAGCGACTGCAAGAAACCTACGTCATACAGTATTGGCGAGTGCTCCAAATCGGCCTCGGCAGCGTCTCATGAGACAGCGTGGTAGCTCCTCGCCCGCCGGTTGAGGCTTGCCGCGCTTTGGGCTAGTATTTTCCGTCGTAGTTCTCTCCATCGCTTACCAAGCGAATTTCTTCAAAAGAGTATTTATCCACCTCAACTTTGCCGAGCAGACATTCCTCCTTGGCTGAGTTGAGGAAAGACCTTAGGTATACGCCCCGGAGGTTGTCTGAGGAGTGCTCAACACTCCTTGGATCATCTCATCTGGGTGAAGTGGTTTTTTCTTTACGCCGGTTGCCGGTAGGAGAATACAAATGGAGCGCGTTGCAGTTGAGTCTCGTTTCGTGTTGTCGAGCCCAATGTTTGCGATTGCCACCAGTAATCGTGGCGGTTCGGTGGTCGGAATCGTGCCGGAAGGCTACGGGGCTATTACGAGAAACGTGGGGTCGAGCATCGAGAATGGACGGCAGGCCGGTCTCTTTGTCTGCGGACAAGTCTTTGCTCGTCTTCCTGAGCGACGATTGTGCTTCGGCGGCAAGGCATATCAAATGCCTTATCCCGCAGATGTGGACCCCGAGGTAGTAGATCCTGATAAACTCTATTTGCACGGCATCGACTACCTCTACACCTTCTCAGTCGTCTCTTCCTCCGACACGCACATTTGTTACGAGCGAAGCAGAGAAGCGCTTCCTGAGAGCTATCTCTTTCCGCATCGACTGCGCGTTACCTACACCAACGATCGGGATGGGTTTGTCATTCACATCGTGATTGACCAAGTCGAGAAGGCAACCCCGGTAAACCCACTGGTCCATCCGTTTTTCAAATATTACTACAACGAGATCAACGGGAACCCATTGTCGCTTCAAGCTCGGCTGAGCCATTGTTTTGAGTATCCAGCCGATGCTCCCTACCCGATGTCGGTGGGACGCCCTACCGTTCTAAGCGCCGCCGGCCCCTACGCAGAGAAGCGAGTACTGGCGCAAGATCTCGACCATAGTTTCATTTCCGAGGACGGTGTCGCCGTTCTGGATTGGAAAAATGGGCCGACAATTCGTATGGAGGACCTGACGGAACAGTCGCATTCTGCTATCCGCGGACTGCAGATTTGGACGACTGCCGCAGAGGAGCGCAATTTGTGCGGTGTTGAACAGGGTGGACCGTCGAACGTGTTTAACCTCGTGGATGACGGGCAGTTACCGACGGACTGGATGATGGTCGTGGAGCCAGGCGGACGTTGTGAACGAAAAGTTCGTTACACTCTGCTTTCCTAGAACGATGTTTTCTCAGAGATGAGAGGTGTAATGCTGAGACCTTCGGCATTGCGCTGAAGGTTTTGGCTTTCCCTCTCTCTCTCTCGAGTACTACTTCCAATTCATATCGAATGGAGAAGCTTCTGTTCAGCAAAAACATGAGAAAGTAAAGCTTGAGCATCCTTGCCCAAGCTTTACTCTGAGAACTAGCGCACCGAGGACCACATGTTGGCGGTCTGCAGCGGAACGCTCGGGCGAGAAAGCGGTACCATCGCCGGTTGCTCAGCTTGTGGGGCAGCCGAGCGCCATCCGGCGTTGTTTACCGTGCGATGGCTTGCTCCCCGCACCTCACCACGCGGTATGGTTTCAATTCCCGGCGGATTACCGTAGCCACCAGAGTCGGGCTCTTCATAATACCCAGACTCCGGCGCGGGGGCGTGGCCCCGGTGATGACCATGTTGGTGGGCGCAGTCGCCACTGAAACAGGCGGGCGTTTTGCAGATCAACACTCGGTCCACAGGAACAACGACGGTCTTGCAGACCCAGCGCCACTGCTTGATCGGACCGTACACCGGAACTCGCTTAGAGCAAACGCGGTAGAGCTCGACCAGACAACCGTTGCAGTCGTACTCGTAGGCACCGGTCGGCTCTTTCCATCGTTTGATCTGATAGTCCACGATTCCCCGAACGGTGTACCACTCCTTGACCGTTCGCTTTACCTCCCGATACTTGGTCACCCAATGGCAGTCGCCGGGAGCAACGCCTAGGCCAGGCTC
>CAYGNZ010000476.1:0-3011 GCA_964351345.1 uncultured Bdellovibrionales bacterium
CTGTATCGCAAACAAGTTGTACTCACACTTGTCGACGAGCACGATCTGAGACGGCTCAAAGGTGATGAGCTGACGAACTAGTTCTGATCCGATAGATCCACCGGCTCCCGTCACCAGCACTCTCTTCCCTTTAATCAGGTTGCGGATATCGTCCTCATGCTCGGGGTTTGTTTCCCGGCTGAGCACTTGCTCAATCGTGCGAGGACTCTGCGGCTCGATATTCTCGTTACACGCAATATCCTCAAACGACTGCAGTCGCTTCAACGGAAGATGATACTTCGCACATACCTTTTCGATTTCTTGAAGTTTAATCGTCGAGATAACAGGTATGGCAAGGATAACTGCGCCCACTCGCGGATGATGCTCAAGGTATTCTGAAAGCTCACTGGTCGGTCCAATAATCGGCACGCCATGAATCGCAGAGCCGTGCAGCGGTGTCGTATCATCAAACAGCGCAACCGGACGATACCGAGTGTTGGGAATCCCATGCAGCGTCTTAATCAGCAAATGCCCGGAAACACCCGCTCCGACTACCACAATATCTCGAACCTCACTTCCAGCTTGGGCAGCCTTTGAGAGATACTTCTCGCAGCATAAACGAACTAACAGACGAGCGCCCATCGCAAACAGAATCGAAAGGGCAAACTCAAGGAAGACCAACGAGCGCGGGAAACCTTGGACTCTGATGATTCCAATCGCCGTTGCAAACAGCAGAGAGGACAAGGCATGGGCTTTTACAATTCTTACTGCCTCGTTTGTAGAGACATAGCGCCAGTAGCCTCGATTTAACTCGTAGTAGCTATACGCGATTGCTCGAACAATACAGAGCACCAGCAGAGGTACCACGACATATTCAAATGTGAATTTTTGATTGAGCTCAAAATCAAACCGCAGACCTAAGGCAAGGCTGAAGCTAAAAACGGTGAGGATGATGTTGAGCAGAAGAACGAGCGGAGTGTGGGCGCGCAAAACGAATCGCTGAACTCGAACAACAAGAGTCTGCAAATCAGATAATCGCAATTCCGCTATTTTCACTAGTTCACCTACGCACACCACCAGAGCTAAAAATACGTCCTTCATGTTAACTAAACATAAATGACTGACTGCACCAGGAAATACCCTAGTTCTACGTAAATTTCAACTCTTTACTAATAAAATAAAGTTTCTTGAATTATTAAATAAATTGAGGGTCTTAGAGGCCTTAGTTCCCTTATCCACTGCATAAGAAACAGTGATTCTGGAACAATCCACGGTAATTGCGAAGCTCCGCTTCCTCAGCGTTTCTTTCGCTACCGCACGCAACTCCCTGATAAACGGATTGTTGCGACAGATTGCGAGCTGAGATTCGCTACTTTCTTGCGAGGCGTCAATTGAGAAAATCCTTAATTAGACGACAAATTCTTTCGAGGTCTTTTTCGTTAAGTGATGACCCCGAGGGCAGACAAAGGCCCTTTTCGAAAAGCTTCTCGCAAACTCCGTCTCCAAAAAATAAATTCTCGGCAAACACTGGTTGAAGGTGCAGTGGCTTCCAAAGCGGCCGAGTCTCAATATTGTGCTGCTCGAGATGCAAACGAATATCCTCTGCCGTCTTTCCGCCTGTTCGTTGAGAATCAACGAGAATGCAAGTCAACCAGCGATTCGAAGTGCTACCTTGAACCTCGGGCAGAAGGGAAATACCCTCCTGCGAGGAGAGATTTTGAAGGTAGTAATCGTAATTCGCACGCCTCGCCGCGACATGGCTTTCTAATACCTCAAGTTGTCCGCGACCGATTGCGGCGAGTATATTGCTCATCCGATAGTTATACCCAATCACAGAATGCTGATAATGCGGCGCAGGGTCTCGGGCCTGTGTGGCGAGAAAACGGGCTCGGGCAAGTAAGTCCGTGTCTTCACTCACCAGCGCTCCCCCTCCAGAGGTAGTGATCATTTTATTCCCGTTGAAAGATACGACGCCGAGCACACCAAAAGTCCCGAGCTTTCTCCCCTGGTAAGAGGAGCCAAGTCCCTCGGCAGCGTCTTCGATAATTGGGATTTGATATTTGTCACACACCGCTTGAAGTTCGCGAAAAGAACAAGGCATGCCGTAGAGGTCAACGAGCACCGCAGCCTTCGGCTTCTGACCACGTTGAATGCAGTCGAGAATTGCAGTCTCCAAGTGTTGGGGCGAGATATTCCAAGTTTCCTCTTCTGAATCAATAAACACTGGCTCAGCACCGCAGTATTTTATTGGGGAGGCGCTTGCAACGAAAGTAAAGGAGGAAACAAGCACGAGGTCCCCCGGTTCGACCCCAAGAAGCAGGAGCGCAAGATGCAGTGCGGCAGTGCCAGAACTAAGCGCTGCGGCTTCCTTCGCGCCTAAATACGCGGCCAACTCTTTCTCAAACGCGTTTAGCTGCGGTCCTAGAGGAGCAATCCAGTTGCTCTCAAAAGCCTGATGCACGTATTGCAGCTCTTTTCCTCCCATGTGGGGAGAGGAAAGCCAGATTTTATCTTCATCACTCATTGCGTATCTCCGCGCAGCGCATCATCAGTCGTTGCTGAGGGGGCAGATTCTGAACCCATGAACTCCCAGGTGACGTCCGAAGTAAATTCAACACCTCGAGCAAAAAACACTTCGCGAAGCGTCCAGCCGAGAATTAGTAGATCCAAACCGAAACTAAGATGATCGACATAAAACACGTCGTAGCGAAAGCGATGCTTCCAGTCCAAGGCGTTTCGACCTTTTACTTGGGCAAGTCCAGTAATTCCGGGGCGCACCTCATGACGTCGAAGCTGCACCTCAGAATATCGTGGTAGGTACCTCATCAAGAGAGGACGTGGCCCAATCAGACTCATATCTCCCTTGAGCACATTGAGTAGTTGAAGCAGTTCGTCAAGCGAGGCCTTACGAACAATTCGACCAACTGAGGTAA
The DNA here is from genome assembly GCA_964351345.1 of uncultured Bdellovibrionales bacterium. Lineage (GTDB taxonomy): Bacteria > Bdellovibrionota_C > UBA2361 > SZUA-149 > SZUA-149 > SZUA-149. The sequence continues at coordinate 2,913 of CAYGNZ010000476.1, forward strand.
TGCGCTCTTCATCGGGGAGTAACTCTCCGGCGGCGTTGCAGTCATCCGTCATCGTTTTAAACTTGTACATGGCGAAAGGCATTGCATCTTTTCCCGGAC
>CAYGNZ010000477.1:0-3004 GCA_964351345.1 uncultured Bdellovibrionales bacterium
ACCATTCAAGCGCTCAATCGCCCGGCGTTGGTATTGGCACACAATAAAACGTTAGCGGCGCAACTGTATTCTGAATTTTGCGAGCTTTTTCCCGATAACGCGGTGCGTTACTTCGTGAGCTACTATGATTACTATCAGCCCGAAGCCTACGTGCCGGCATCGGATACCTATATTGAGAAAGACGCGTCAATTAACGATGAAATAGACAAGCTGCGTCATGCTGCCACCAAGAGTCTCCTAGAGCGACGAGACGTAATTGTGGTGGCGAGTGTAAGCTGTATTTACGGTTTAGGTGCTCCGGAGAGCTACTTCAAGATGATGTTGTATCTTGAGCAGGGGGATACGATTGAGAGATCGGACCTTCTGAAAAAGCTTGTCGAGTTACAATACACAAGAAACGATATTGATTTTGTTACTGGTTCCTTTCGCGTTCGTGGAGATGTCATCGAGATATGCCCCGCCTCAGAAAGTGATAAAAGTCTTCGCATTGAACTGTTTGGGGATGAAGTCGAACAAATAAGCGAAATTGATCGAATAGGTGGCAAGGTAATTCGCAACCTCAATCGAGCCTGTGTCTATCCTGCGAGCCATTTTGTGACTGAGCGTAAGGAGATAGAGCGGGCAATTGGTACGATTCGAGAGGAGCTCGAACAGCATTTAGTCGCGCTTAATCGTGCGGGGAAGACTCTAGAGGCGCATCGTTTAGAGCAGCGAACCTTGTATGATCTAGAGTTACTCGAAGAGATGGGGTTTTGCCCTGGAATTGAAAACTACTCTCGACACCTTACCGGACGAGCACCGGGTGAGCCACCTCCGACGCTGCTCGATTATTTCCCCGACGATTTTTTGTGCTTTATCGATGAAAGTCATGTCACCGTTCCGCAGCTTGTAGGAATGTACCGCGGAGATCGAGCGCGGAAACAGACTCTGGTTGATTATGGTTTTCGTCTTCCCTCTGCGGTCGATAACAGGCCACTGAGATTTGACGAATTTGAGGATCGAGTAGGCTCGGTGGTCTATGTCTCAGCCACACCGGCTGAGTTTGAGCGAAAAGATGCACAGGGTGCAATCGTCGAACAAATTATTCGCCCCACCGGTCTTCTTGATCCTGAAGTGCAAGTTCGACCCGCAGGGAATCAGGTTGATGATTTACTGCAAGAAGTGCATCGGGTGGTGGATCTCGGCGAACGAGTCTTAGTGACCACGCTTACAAAAAGAATGGCGGAGGATCTTACCGATTACTATCGTGAGGTCGGAGTGCGGGTGAAGTATCTGCACTCAGACATTCATACTCTTGATCGGATTGACCTTATCCGAGGACTGCGTCAGGGAGAGTATGACGTGCTCGTAGGGATTAACCTTCTGCGCGAGGGGCTTGATCTTCCCGAGGTAAGTCTCGTTGGTGTTCTTGATGCGGATAAAGAGGGTTTTTTGAGATCCGAGACGAGTTTAGTGCAGACCATCGGGAGAGCGGCTCGAAACGTCAATGGTTTAGTTATTCTCTATGCCGACCGAGAGACTGATTCGATTCGGGCAGCCTGTAGTGAGACCAAACGCCGGCGCGAAATTCAACAGCAATACAATGAGACCCACAACATCACCCCACAAACAGTACGTCGAGCGCCTGAAGTGGAAATGGTCGAGGTGGCAGAGGTTGATGCGATGAGCGTGCTCTACGGTGAACTCCAATTGGGGGAAGAGGAGTTACCGAAAGATGCGGCGGGATGCAAAAAATTAATTAATGATTTACGGAAGTCTATGTTTGAGCATGCTCGAGCCTACGAGTTTGAAAAAGCCGCATCGTATCGAGATAGAATAGCGGTGGTGGAGAAATACATGCTACGATTGTAGTAGTTCAACCGCATCAAGCGAGTTCCCACGCTACAATGAGTCAAGAGCAATCCTTTCAGAGCGAATTACGCGAGCGAGTCCGAGCTCTGCCTGCCCTCCCTGGCGTCTACTTGATGAAGGATGAAGACGGTGAGGTTTTGTATGTGGGTAAGGCGATAAACCTGCGTGCGCGTGTGAGTAGTTATTTCAACTCTAGCGATGATGGTCGATACCATCTGCCGTATCTTGTCGAGAAAATCAGAAATATCGACACCGTCGTTACTGAGGGTGAGCGTCAGGCCTTGGTGCTTGAAAATGATCTAATTAAAAAGCACAAACCCCGTTACAACATTCGGCTGAAAGATGACAAGGCTCACCTTATCGTTCGAATCGATTTATCCCATGAATGGCCCCGACTTGAACTCGTGCGCCAAGTTCGTGAGGACGGAGCGAAATATATTGGACCGTTTGCCTTTGGCTACGAGCTACGAACGATGCTTGAGGTAATTAAGCGCTCCATTCCCTTGCGAACTTGCTCCAATAGCGTGATCTACAATCGAGTGCGGCCGTGCCTTGAATATCAAATCAAACGCTGCGCAGCTCCGTGCTGCCTCGATGTTGACAGAGAAGAATACAAAGCCTGGCTTGAGCAGGCAGTAAACGTTCTCAAGGGGAAAACCGACTCGGTTATTCAAGAGGTTGCCTATGATATGGAGCGAGCGAGCGAAGAGCTTCGCTTTGAAGACGCGGCACTAAATTCTGAAGCGAGTGAGAGACGAGAAGTCCGAGGTGCAGTTTGGAGAGGGGATGATGGATGCGATTGGCCTCTACCGAGAGGGTAACAATATTGAGCTTTCTGTGCTCAGAGTTCGGCTCGGTCGATTGTTTGACTCAAAGACATTTGGATTTGCCGAGACTGAGCTTCCGACTGAGGAGATAGTGGCCTCGCTGATTTCTCAGTTCTATTCTTCTGGAGCGGAAATCCCTCCGACAATTCTGCTTCCTTGTGAGCTTGAAGATGTTGCCAGTCGTGAGGAACTCTACAGCGAGATTCGCGGGGGTGCGGTTGAAATTCGTATTCCGAAGCGAGGAGTAAAGGCCCGGCTACTTGCACTTGCGGCAGATAATGCAAAGGAGAATTTTGAAGCACGTTTTAGTTTGGTTGATAAAACTG
>CAYGNZ010000478.1:0-484 GCA_964351345.1 uncultured Bdellovibrionales bacterium
GACAGAGTATTCGACATACACATCACGGAATCCGGGGAGGAGATTTGGTTGGAATCGACTTTCATTCTCGAGCAACTTAAGAAAAAAACCAAGTAAACACCGAGAGAGTTTCGATATCGTTACTCAAATTTTGAGGTAACTTGCGAGAGTGCCTCTTTGATACGTGGCTCAAGGCGCTCCGGGTCAACATACCCTGCTGAGGACATATACTCGTTTTTTTCCAACTCCTGAGAGTATTCGACTTTTTTCTTCTGGACTTCCAGGGTTGTCGCAGACGCCTCAAGGCGCTCGACCTTAAATAGATAGAGTAGCTTTACCCGTGCCCCGTCAAATTGCAGTCGAAGTTCCAATTGAGAGAGGGCGCGATATCCTGGTCCGTCGGGAGCTTTTAATGTTGCTGCAATCCAATCCTTTTTACTTTTCACGGTTTTAAGCAGGAACTGAAAGGAAGTCTCAAAAATCCCGATAATTCCTTCGAGTTCTT
>CAYGNZ010000478.1:494-2998 GCA_964351345.1 uncultured Bdellovibrionales bacterium
AGAATCGTCAGTTGTAGTTGCCCGTGCTCTTCCAGACTTTCTCCAAGACCGTAGAGGAGGTAGAGACTTTGCGATTTGTCTGTGAGCAGACAGTTTTTATCTAGCTGGAAGGTCCAAGAAAGAGTTTTTGTTTCACCTGGAGCGATCGAGCCAAAGCTCACGGCCTCTGCGCACTCCAAGACCTGCCAAGCATCCGCCGCTTTAGCCTTCACCTTTTTTGTCTCTCCTCGGGCAAGCGTCAATGCGGGTAGTGCTACCGCGAGCGGAGCATCACCACGATTCTTCGCGCTTAAAATACAATCGATGCTATCTCCCTGGCGAAATTCCTCTCCCTTGACCTCGAGGCGAATCTCAAATTGCTGTTTAAAATAGAGACCTTTCATTGAAAAATTAGTGCTAGATTATTTGTAAACTAATATCGCCAAATGTAATCACATCTCCTGACGAAATCTTCCTGCGTTTGCGAGTTTCCGTCTCCCCGTTTACCAACACTTGGCCCTCAGAAATAGACTGCTTCGCCTCCGCGCCACTTGCTACGAGGTTTTCCCACTTCAGCAGCTTAAAAAGCTCGATCGTTTCTTCAGCAATTTCAACTTTTTTCATTCGTAACTCGGAAACTAATTGGAACAGCGTAGTGCAAGGAGGTGTTAGCGTTCTCTTTGGTAATTTGCAACATCAATCTACGCGGTGACAGAGGGTTGAAGTTGCACTATGCCTTGGTTGTAGAGTGACGAAAAGGCTTGCCAATTTCCATTGTTATCGGCACCAAATTTTTGCATGTCTGAGTATGTAAGAACGCTCGTGTCACAAAAATGTTGGAGAAGTCCAACGAGGTTATCTGCGCGAAGTGGAATCTCTTCTCCTTCGAGGAAAAGCGCGGGCGTTTGGCTGTTGATCCAAGAAGACTTTACTCCCTCTAACACGACGATTCCCTTCTCATCCATGACAGAATCACGAAGTTCGCTTGCACTAAGTCTTTCACTCTCTTCTCGCGCAGGGAAATAGGATTTAGGATCGGTGATATGTTGGCCAAAGAATTGGTAAAATGAGGGTGAATCCACTAAGCCTTTAATTAGGACTTTCGCCGCGTCAATTGTTGCTTGAGGGATCTCTCCAGGGCTTTGCTGCGGTTCTGAAATAACCAAAGGCATAAAAGTCTCGTCTATCCCTGACTCCTGACACCAAGAGCTAAACGATTGTAGCAGCTCAATGTCCGAGGGAGCTCGAAAGCCGATGGAATAATTGAGACACTCGCCGATTGCGATACCGTGGTGAGCGAAACGTCGAGGGATATAAAGCACGTCACCGCACTCAAGTACCCAATCGTGTTTTGGCGAAAAAGATTTGAGTAATCGGATATCAAGATCTTCTTGATACTCTTCATCCCACTGAGGAGAATCCGCAAGAAGCCACCGCCGAGAGCCAGGTCCTTGCACAATAAAAACATCGTAATTATCAATATGCGCTCCAACAGATCCATTCTCGGGCGCGTAACTCACTAAGACGTCATCAAATAGCCACGTCGGAAGAAAAGAAAAAGATTCGAGCAAGGCTGAAATCGAGGGAAGAATTCGTTCGATGCCCTGCACGGAGAGACTCCAGTGAGAATTCCCCAGACCACGTAGCGATTCTTCTTCAAATGGACCAGAGAGCACTTGCCACGGCCAATCACCGCCCGTTTCGAGTACAAGCCTTGATTCAATATCTTCTTCACAGGCCAAGCCCGCGAGTTCGTTTGCATCGATGGGGGATACAAAATTAGGCAGTGCCTTGCGGATAAGCAAGGGTTGCTTCTGCCAATATGAGGAAAAGAACTGTTCTGCCGAGAGTGTACCAAATAGCTGCATGGGAATAAAAGTACTCCAAAGTAAAGCGCACGAGCGATGATGTAGAGTTGCCGTAATGAGAAGCTCTTTCTAGCAGATTAGGAGACAATCGGATACGCGGCGCCGTCGAAAACTAAGATTTGAGCCTTATCGGAGAGGGGAAGCGCTCACGACCTTAAACCATGCTGCATTGAGCGGGTAAAAAGAATTGCAAGCAACTTCCCTCTCTTCATAAAGGGTTGCATGACTTGCCTGAAAGAGTGCCAGATTCTTGTTCCTGCCGAGAGAGATTAACAACTCGCAGTTTCCTTGTGACGCTTGCGCGCGCGATTATAGGCGGCGACTACGCGTCGGTACAAGCCTTGATTTCCCGCCGCAGTGCCGAAGGCGGTAAACACCTCTTGCATCGCGGCACCGTGCGACAGTTGTTCTGAGCGCGCGGTATCATAGACCTCAATGATTGCACTCGTAGACCGACCAAGGAGCCCGAGCAATCTCCGGTCTTCATTGCTTAGGTTCGGTCTGAGCGATTCGACAGGGGTTGGTGCAACTAGCATCTTCGTAACCTCCTAGTACAAAGAAAAACACAAAAGAACAGCTCTCACTGTTCTTAAAACGCAAACGCATACCCACAGAAGTTAGAGAAAGAGATTGTGAGTAAATCCTAACGATTCCTCT
>CAYGNZ010000479.1:0-1193 GCA_964351345.1 uncultured Bdellovibrionales bacterium
TCTGTCTCTGAACAACTCATGCCCACAAAGCCAATACTAGTTTTAGAATCGTTATCCATGTCCGAATCAACTTCCTCTCTACTTATATACACCTCAACAACGGATAACCTTTAGTCGGTAACTGGAGAGATAATCCTAAGACTTCCCTCTTTAAAATCTAGCTCTTGAATAAGAGCAAAAAACCGATGGTGACATAATTGTTATATTTACATTACATCATTTGAGATTCAGGGGGGTGGAATTGGATTCAATTGATTATTTGTTTAGTTGTTTTAGGGACTTATTGGGCTAAATTTGGGCATGGAGGACGGGTGAGACGGTAGGGTGCTGCCTCGCCGGAGCTGAAGAAAAGGCTCCTCTGAGGCAGCACCCTACCGTCTCACCCGTTTTGCTACTTCGGGGGATCATCCAATTCTGGGGGGTCTTGCGGGCTGAGGCAAGGGCTTCGCCTTGCCTCAGTGGTTTTGTTCGGTGCTTGGGGAAGATTGTTGGGGAGTGATGTTGGGGGATTGTAGTTGTTCTATTGGGACGAATGCTGGCTCTGTGGTGTTGGCGATGTTTGCGACGTAGTACCAGAAGGTGGTGGCGCTGAGGAAGAGGGTGAGGAAGAAGGTTTTTTTGGAGCTGCTTAGCGACTTCCATCGCAGTATGAGGAAGAGGAAGCAGACTGCGGGAGCGAGGAAAACAACGAGCAGGTCTAAGAATACGAAGTCGAGAGCGGAGAGTTCTAGTACGTAAATCAGGGGCAGGCTTGCCCACATCCAGGCCATGAAACAGAGAGGGCCGAGGAGAATTCCGTAGGCGAATGAGGGCAGGAGTTTCACTGTTTAGGCGACGAATTTATAGCCGACACCGTGAACAGTAACGATGTAGCGCGGCTTATCCGGGACGTCTTCGATTTTGTGACGCAAACGGGCGATGAAGTTATCTACCGTTCGAGTGCTGGGATAGTTGGTATAGCCCCAGACATTATCGAGCAATTCATCTCGAGTAACCGGCACGTCCGGTCGGCAGGAGAGATAGCGAATCAGTTCAAATTCTTTCGCCGATAGGACAATCTCATCGTCCCCTTTTTTCGCACGATAGGTTTTGAAGTCGATTTCTACGCTGCCAAAACAGAGCTCTTGAGGAATCGCTGGTTTTTCAGGCTCTACTTTGGCTACCACCGGTGCGGAGCGCCGGGGTAGGGCTCT
>CAYGNZ010000479.1:1203-2995 GCA_964351345.1 uncultured Bdellovibrionales bacterium
AGGTAGTCATCGGCTCCAAGCTCAAGGCCTACTACTTTATCCACTTCACTCGCTTTCGCTGTGAGCATGATAATTGGCGTGCCACGCTCGCTTGAGCGAATGCGTTTACAGACTTCAAAGCCGTCCATCTCGGGCATCATCAAATCTAAGATGACCAAATCCGGCTCCTCAGCTTCGTAGGCCTCCACGCCAGACTTACCGTTTGCTCTCCAGATTACCTCGTAGCCTTCTAAGGCGAGATTATCGACCAGCCCTTCTCGGACCGTATTCTCGTCTTCGACTACTAAGATTTTTGTACCGGATGAACTCATTAAGCTTGTAGATTTTGAGAGAAACACCACGAATAGAACAGGGAGAATTAGGCTTAATCCAACCTGCGAGCATAGACTACCTTATAGCTTAACTGGCGCAAGCACCTAAATCAACTAACAAAATTTCAATTGTTTAGTAAACTTATTGTTTTTAGGGGGTTCGAGCGGAGAAAATTGGCGCAATGATCCGCTTTTAGGCCACAGCGAAAGCGCGAGAACTGAAATTCTTCCGCTTAGAGATAGGCCTGATAGAGCAAGCGCGCTTCGCCGTAGGAACTAATCCAATGCCACAATTTAGCCTCTCGCAGGTCATCGAGCACTGAGAGGAAACCTGTTGCTTTCTTCGGCATTACAATCTCTGGCTCGGCGGTATCTCCCGTGAGTTCCAAAGCGATTTTTGCAGCACGAGTGATGCCGCCAATTTCATCAACTAGACCCAGCTCAACTGCCTGGTCACCAAGAATAATTCGCCCATCGGCAAATGCCTTCACCGCGTCAATCTCAAGCTCTCGAGACTCGGCAATTACTGCGACAAATTGATCGTACGTGCGATCAACTATGGACTGGATCAGTCCTCTATCCTCTTCGCCAAAGCTTCGAAACGGTGAGCCAGTGTCTTTAAATCGGCCGCTTTTGACGACATTCATTGAAAACCCTGTGTCACCAATTAGCTTGCTGACATTGGGCATCATCATTATCACGCCAATCGAGCCGGTCAGTGTGCCCTGATTTGCCACGATTTTTTGACAACCGACTGCGGCATACAGTCCACCCGAGGCCGCGACATTTGCCAAGGAACAAACAACAGGCTTTTTCTCGCCCGCTACTTTAATCGCTCGGTAGATCTCCTCTGATGCACCAACACTTCCCCCAGGGGAGTCTATCCGCACTACAAGAGCTTTAAGGTTATCGTTCTCAAGCGCTTTGCTAAGCGACTGCCTGAATCCGGTAGACGAAATAATCTCTCCACTTAGCTCTACCACTCCCACTGCATGGTCAGACTTCGAAGTAAGCGAGGCCAAATCGTTTCCGTCACTTACTCCTGCTCGGCTCACCGCGAGGATTAACAACAGCACCATCACAAAGAACAAGCCCAGCAATCCAGCGAAGGCCCAACCGAGAAAAACAATCAATTTTTTTAATGTTCCCATGCCGCTCCTGAATGCATGATAGTGAGCTGAAGTACTATTCGGTAATCGTGGAAAATCGTCTCAGACGGCTTTTATACTGCTCCCATTATAAAGTACGGCTTTTTAACACCTGTTCGAGGAGCAGTATATTGCCCCGCAGGGACTACAGATATACTCATCACAGAAAAAGGCGGCACGGTTAGTGCCTCGACTATGGCATTGCGAGTGCCATTTCCCTAGCTGAATCCTCTATAATGTGTCGCTAATCGCTCCCCCTTTTGGGAGCAGTATATTTTTCTCCCGCTGGCGCTCGGCAATACTCATCTCTTTTTCGTTTCGGCCAGAGGCCGA
>CAYGNZ010000480.1:0-2989 GCA_964351345.1 uncultured Bdellovibrionales bacterium
CTGACCGAGTGCTTGAAGCGCTCAAAGTAGAGCTCGGTCTTGAGCAAACACCACGCGTGATTGAATGTATTGATATTTCGCATTTTCAGGGTGGCGAAACGGTGGGTTCGCTGGTCTGTTTCAAAGATATGAAGCCACACAAAGCGGGTTACCGGGACTATTCGCTGAGTCAAGAAGGTAAGCCCGATGACTTCGCCTCGATGAGAGAAGTGGTAGGAAGAAGAGTCTCTCGTGGTATTGAGGAAAACTCGCTTCCGGATTTACTCGTCATCGACGGGGGGCCCGGTCAGCTTTCTCAAGCAGTTGCGGTGAGAAAAGAATTGTCATCATCGGTGCCGCAGATGATTGGGCTGGCCAAGAAACGCAGTGCTGCGGTGCCCTACCGTGCGGTGATAAGCGGGCGATCCTCAACGTCTGTGCAAAAACCTGAGCGAATCTACCGCGAAGGTTCAAGCGTGCCGATTCTCCTTGGCGAGCGAAGTGAAGCCTTACATCTGCTTGAACGAATTAGGAATGAAGCTCACCGATTTGCAATTACTACCCATCGAAAGAAGCGTTCGAAACGAACCTTCCGTTCAGTGCTCGATGATATTCCAGGAGTAGGGAAAACTCGTCGCACCGCGCTATTAAAAGAGTTTCGTAGTGTCGATGCGATTCGAAAAGCCAGCGCTGATGAGCTCGGAGAGCGATGTGGAATTCCCCAATCCTTGGCAGTAAGAATTCATTCCTATTTGAACAAGTCAGAGAACTCGGAATAGTCCGTAGCCTTCGGTACGATCATACTGGCTAGTTCTCCGCATCTTCCGCGTCCTCATCTTGTTTAGGTTTGGGTGAGAGAGCATCTAGGTGCGGTGCGAGAAGGAGCCAAATTCTGAGCAAGGTAATCAGCCAAAGTATGAAAAGTGCTGCACAGGGCACAAAAAAGATCAGACGGTAGGGTCCCATCCAGTAGTCGGTGGCGGGAGCAAACACGGTAATAAACAAACAAAGTTGTAACAGGAGCGGAAGTGCTACCCAAATCACTCGAAGTGGTTTCTCCTTGGACCAGGAAAGTATTACGCCAATGATAAAAAATAAGATTCCTGCGAAAAGAGGCACAAAAATCAGCGGCCAGATCCAAAGCCTGAAGTGATAAGAGACGGCTGCAAGAAAGGGGCTGCCGACGTATTCGTCTCGAAGCTCTTCTAAGACTTCACGTGACTCGCCAAGAGGGGTGAGCAGAAACGAAATCGTGCAGCCGTTGCTCCTTCCAATTAGCGTTGTCTTTTCACTCGTCCGGCGGATTTGCCATTCCGATTCGTTGATTGCAAATTCGCTCCAATCTGTCTTGCCACTTGCCGTTTGCTGCTCAAGCTCTTGCCAAGGGATTTGTTCAACCTGTTCTTTTTCGCAGGCGAAAAACGAAATCTCTCGTACTCCTGAGGAAAGGGAACTCTGAGAGATTGCAGCAAAGTGGTAAAAAAGTTGGCGGTGAAAATCTGTGATGTCCTCAGACATCGCTCTTGTTTCGCAGGGAAAGGCAGTGGGGAGGTAGTATACCCGAAACCCTTCGAAACAAGTTTCATTTTCGCAGTAGGCAATTACCCGGTGGGCGGGGAATGCACAAGAAAGGGCATGGGCAGAGGAGGGAGCTGAGAAAACCGCGAGCAGGAAGACAATCGCAAGTTGAAATCGATACTTTGGGTTTTTCACGAAGCTCAGTTCCACAGTTCACAGGGGTTTGGAAACAGTTATGCCATCTCCTGAAAAGAAGTCTTATTCAACATACTGATAAACAGTGCGTAATTCGTCGAGGAATTTCTCTGCGGTCTGAATCCGACGATGTGGTTTAACTTTCAGGCACTTGACAATCAGTTTGCTGAGCCGTTTCGGGCACTCTGCGGTGCGTTTGTGCGGAGGGATGACTTTGGGACGTTTGTTTGCATTGCTGCGGTCGCTAAAGCGAGTTTGAGGAAAGGGGAGCTCACCAGTGATCATTTGATAGGCAATGGCGCCTAAGGCAAAAATATCAGAGCGTTCATCAGCTTTGCCTTTGGAGAGCACTTCGGGGCTCATATACTCCAGCGTGCCGACTTGGCCGTAGTCGTAGGGAAGAGGTCGATTTCCAGCGACAAGCGCGGTGCTGAAGTCGGTAATCTTGACCTGCCAGGTGCTGCCGATCAGAATATTCTGCGGCTTTAAATCACGGTGCACAATTCCATTTTTGTGAAGCGCTCGAAGACCACAACAAATTTGCTCCAGCATGTGGAAGCTCTCCTCGATGCGGAGAGAGCCGTTATGGTAGATGAGATCATGGAGATTTCCCCCGCTCAGTAGCTCCATCGCGTAGGCTTCCCAGATCCCGTCTTTTACATATTCATAGCCTTTGACAAGATTAGGATGATCCAGCTGTTTGGCGAGTTTTACTTCGCTTCGGAATAGCTCTACGAGTTTTCTATTCTTCGCCGAGGCCTCATTTAAAACTTTGAGCGCAACAATTCTCCCTCTTTCTTCCAGAGACTCGGCTTCATAGACCACGCTCGTACTCCCTCGACCGAGACGACCTAAGATCGTATAGCGTTGGAAGGCGGTATCGCCCACCGCTAGCTCTTCGTAGTTTTCACTCGTTGTCTGCATTTTTCGAGTTCGTACCGAGTCTCCTCAGGGAGTACACAATAAACGTTGCGGTTTGTAGGTCGTCAAATTCTCTGTGAATCTTGATTCTACCTCCAGGGGTGCGGAATTGAGCGAGGAGAAATTGTTTTTCGCCATTCCAGACAATGTCTTATAGTTAACGCTGGCAGCAGGATGAGCCGTCAGATGGCGAAAATTCAAGCAAATTATCATCAATCAGGTGGGTAGGGAGACGAGAATTCTGTATGGACGAGATTCCGATAACGAAAGTAAAAGTCCGCGCACACCTCAAGAAAAAGTGGAAAAAAGGCGGCGGTTGTGGTGTTTGCGGAGAAAATGCGTGGGAAGTGCAGACGGAAGAATTCTTTCTCCCCAA
>CAYGNZ010000481.1:0-2984 GCA_964351345.1 uncultured Bdellovibrionales bacterium
GCTTGTCTATGCCCTTCTCGCCATCCCTTTTAAGAGCTACTTGCAGCCACTCATTGTTATGGCGGCAATTCCCTTCGGCTTCGTGGGTGCAGCCTTTGGACATTTACTTTTAGGGAAGCCAATCAGTATTCTGAGCATGTGTGGTCTTATCGCCCTCTCGGGGGTAGTCGTGAATGACTCTTTGATCATGGTTGATTATATTAATCGTCGTCGGAAACAAGGAGATGATGCCTTTACCGCGGTACTTGGCGGGGGCTGTCGGCGGTTTCGTCCAATCTTGCTGACGTCTTTGACGACGTTTTTTGGTTTAACGCCGATTATTTTTGAAACGAGTTTGCAGGCGCAGTTTCTTATTCCGATGGCAATCAGTTTAGGATTTGGCGTGCTGATAGCGACGGGTATTACACTCTACTTAATTCCTTCTCTCTATCTCATTGTAGAAGATTTTAAGACTTTCGTAGGACGCTGGTTCTCACCAAATACCTCAGAGCGAATTGCCGCATGAACGAAGAAGAACTTGAAGCGCGGATTGAAAAGCTTGAAGCTGAAGTAGAAGAGATTCTACGTCGCAATCACGAAGTTGAGGAGAATAAACGTTGGGAAACGAGCCTCTTCCGTCGTCTAAGTTTGCTTGGGCTTACCTATGTCTGTACCGCGGTGGTATTTCACGCTATCGGTGTGGAGAACTACTTTGCCAATGCGTTGATACCTACCGTCGGATACTTCCTCTCCACCCTCGCATTGCCCTATTTGCGCAAGTATTGGCGTTCCCAATCGTAGTCTCCGTAAGGCCTATCGCTTGTAAAAACGCAGCTCTATGTGGTTTTGACATTTCGATTTTCAACTGCTAATCGCAAAGACCATCCTGTTGTTCTCTCCCTCATCGCCTAGAGTCGAATGAAATGTAATCCTTCGACGCAAGTGACCTTCTTGCGTCGAAGAGTTTCCCTGTTTTTGCCCGCATACTCGGGGCACATCTCGTATTTCTTGGAGAAGAAAAATGCGAAAAGTAGGACAACTGAGTGTCTTCGCTCTGATGCTGCTGTACGTTGCCACGTGCAGCATCACTGCAGCGCAGCAGCCTTTGCTTGAGGCGAAGGCGCCCCTGCAGGAAGTGGAGTCTGAGCACGAGCTCGACGAGGAGCAAGCTGACGACGAGATGTATCGTGAAGTTGAGATACCTCAGCTGGTGAACGAAGACATCGGCACCAGCTTTTTACTTCGCCCCTCACTGAGTGGTGAAGCCGACTGCCCCCGTGTTGCGGAGATTTGGTTTGAATCAGACGATGATCCGTACGAAGTTGTCTATATTCTAGAAGAGGTGAAGGCCAACCCTGGCTTTTTTGATGAGGTCGTCTTCTGCATTGAATCCGAGGGCGGTGATATCTCTGATTTTGCTCTGGTCTACGAGACCTTGATGGAGCTTCGTCAGATTCCAGACCTGCGGCTGACCGTCTGTATTGATCGGTATGCCTGTTCTGGTGGCTTTCTAATCGCCCTTCCTGCGCACAAGATCCTCGCCGCTCCGATGGCGGAAATTGGCGCCTACGCGCCTTTGATTCTTGTCTCCAAAATAGAAGATCCTGAGACGGAGGTGGTGACCAACGCCGACAGAAAATACCCGGTGCTCGATAAGCAAGTGCCGACAGAGGTGCAGCGGGAGTCCTTGCAGAAGTGGCTCACCTTTGCCGAACGATGGATGGCAGACAAGCTGCTCAAGCATCGACCGCAAGCCAAGGAGAAGCTCGCAGAAATCAAGACCGGAGAATCCTGGTCAGCAGAGCAATCTATGGAGGAAGGACTAGGGCTCGTTGATGAACTACGGAGTTCGAACTCCTATCTCTTTGAGCGTCGTAAAACATGCGACATCTTTTGCTTTAGCATCGAAAGCGAGTTTGATGCGGAGACGGAGGGAATCGTAATCCGAAGTTTACTCGGTGCTGGTCAGTAACAAGAGGTTGCGCTTTTTGGGTGCCACGAAAGAAGAGTCGTGACACCTCGGCAACAGGTTCAGGACTCTTCGGCACTCAAAAACGCTCTAGGATAAGGCAAAAAACAGCCGCAAGCGCCTATGATCACGATGGATTTAAGAATACAAGAAAAAGTAATCAAGAGCCTCAATAACAGGGACGATAGTTTATATGTGGATACGCCAACGCGTATTATGGAGGCTGTCCGCGCGGTAACCAGGTGAAAAGGAGCTTTTGCCGGGTAAAAGAAAAGGAATTTTTCAGTTACCAGACCATCTCTGCATTATCAGGCCAGGTATCTTGCACGCAAAGGAGTGTAGATCCGGCAAAAGCTCCCGCCTACTTTTCTGTCACGCGAGTGCGAACGCCAAACTCTAGCGCGTCTCTTCAGTCCTTAGGTTCAATAAGAACTTTCACCACGATCTTATCCACTGGACCACTGCCAATCATCGGAGCATGCGCTGCATCCGGATAGATAATCGCGAATTGATTGCGCTTGAGACTAATTCGACTCTCTGGCTTATCGCTAAAAAGCAGATAGTCTTTTTCTGGGTCATAGTCTGTTTCAGGTGTGCAAGTTTCTACGTGTTGCCAGGAGATCTCCTCCTCTTCGCTACGTAAGAAGTGGATATCAAGGTACTTGCGATGAGCCTCAAGCGTTGCATCCTCGGCAGCCTTAAGCTCTCCCTGGATCACATTCGCATAAAGCTTCTTACCATCAATTTCACATTCACCCGTTTCAAGTTGCTGCCCGCGTGTCTCCCGCAAAAACTTGAAGGCAGCCTCGAAGTACGGGTGTGTCACGAAGTGAGCTTCGGCGTTTTCAAGGTCGTCTACGACGATAAAATCTGCTTTGTTCATCTGCTAGAGCTCTTGATAGGTTTGTAACAAAACGTCGAGCGCGTGTTGCTCCGTCCAGTAATTCTCCATAAAACGTCTTCCGGCGGAACCAACCGCCACTCGCTCGGCAGGGTCTTCAATAAGCTGACGAAACCGCGATTCTAGCTGTTCTTC
>CAYGNZ010000482.1:0-2979 GCA_964351345.1 uncultured Bdellovibrionales bacterium
GGTGTGGTACAAAACCGACGCGCTCTCTGCGACGATTACCTGGGTTGCGGCAAGCTACGCCCAGCGGGCGAGTTCAGATCCTGAGGCAGAAATTCGATTTCAGGTAAAACTTCGTCGAGACGGGGGAATTGAATTTCACTATGCGGACACCTTTACTGGGAATGCTTCATTTGATTACGGAGCGAGTGCGACCGTCGGTATGAGTCCAGTGTCCACCACTCGTGGCAATACCATCGAATATTCTCACAACTCAGCAACCAGTGCTGCCCTGGGTAATGGTCGTGCGCTTGCCTTCAGTAAAGAGCGTAGCAGCGCGCTTCATGACTATGATGGAGACGGAAAGAGCGATATTGCCGTGTGGAGACCATCAACCGGAATGTGGTTCATCTTAGAATCATCTACAAATTTCAGCTTTGCAGAACATAAAATGTTCCAGATGGGCTTAAGTGGCGACATCCCTCTCTCTGGGGATTATGACGGAGACGGACGAGCGGATCTTGTCATTTGGAGACCATCAGACGGTACGTGGTACTTGCGCGAGTCTTCAACGGAGTTTCTCACAATGCGAGCCATACAGTGGGGCTTGCCGGGAGACCAGCCCTTAGTAGGTGACTACGACGGCGACGACGTGAACGACCTTGCACTTTACCGACGAAGCCAGGGAGCCTTCTATGTGTTGCTCTCAAGTGGTGGCTTTAATCGAACGGCGGCTCTGGCAGGTAGTAGTCAGAATCAAATTTCAATAGCGCTTGGTGGTCCAGCAAATGATCCTGTGGTTGGAGACATCAACGCTGATGGAAAAGACGATTTCATCACGGTCTGGCAATTGCAGCGCTTTTGGACCGTGAAAGACCAAAACGGACAGATGATCCAGTCGCTCCCCTGGGGCGAGCCTGGAGATACCCCCCTCACCTGTGATCTCGATGGGGATAAACGAAGCGATCGGCTTGCGGTCCGTGTTGCCTCAAACAATCTCTTGCAATGGTTTGCTGCCCTAGCGAGCGGCGGTGCGGTAGTCGCTGAATTCGGCTCGCTCGGTGATCAACCAACCTGTGACCGAGATTTTGACGGTGATGGCCTGGGCGACTTAGCAGTCTTTCGCCCGCAAAGTGGCGAGTGGTTTGTCCGTAACTCGAGTAATCAAGAGCTTACCGCCTATTCCTTCGGTTTGCCGGGAGATCAGTTGGTTAACTCGGGTACTTACTAATCGCTCTACTCCAGTCTTTCGTGACTGAGGTTGAGAGAGCGACATTAGCACTTGAATTAGGTGCGGATAATCAACAGCTTAGGTTTGGTCTCTCAGCCCCGTGAGAGTATACTCATCACATTATAAATTTCGGCCTTTGGCCGAAGGTAAAAAGGATGAGTATTGCCGAGCATTAAAACATGCCAGAGGGCATGTTTTAGGGGAGACACAGCCGCACATTGGTTCCAGCGGCAACTGCTCTACGAGATGCTCTCAAAAAGCCGTATTTTAAAGAGGGAGCAGTGTATACTGTAGCCACTATTAAACAAAGGATCGTCGTCGTTCTTCTTTTCAACGCGAAATGAGTAAGCTGCACACTCTCACCTCGAAATCAGTTCTGCGCGTCTTTTTCAGCGTACTCCTGCTACTTTTTGTTTTCGAAGCAGTTGATTTCCAGGCCTTATGGCGAGTGTTGACCAGAATGAGTCTGCCGGGAGCGATTGCCGTTTCCCTATTGTATGCGCTGGGACAAGTTCTGAGTGCATGGAAATGGAGTTTCTTTGTGGCAAAGACTCCGCTCGCGAAGAGACGAACTACCCTGCTCCGAGCCTACGCCTTTGGCATGTTTGTTAATACCTTTGGGCTAGGCACAATTGGGGGTGATCTCACCCGTGCCCTGCTCCTTCGACCACAGAAAGCGCAACGAGCCTTAGCAATCTCAACGGTCGTTGCAGACCGATTACACGGACTGCTGGTGTTATTCGCTATTGGATGTTGCGGAGTCGTTTTGGTCGCTCCCAAGCCGATTGATTCGGGGCTTGTTCGTGTTGCAGCGTTAAGCGGCCTCGCATTGATTGCGCTAATGGTGCTCGCATACCCATTTCTGCGTGCCAGAGCCGCGAACTCATCGCGGAGACTTATTCAGAAAGTACGAGGCGTGCTCTCCTCTCTCGCGATCGGACGTACGACCTTGATTCAAGTTACGGTGCTGTCGATTGCGGTGCATTCACTGCAAATATTGATGCACGTTGTGATCGCAGAGGATTTACGCGCGAATCTCCCGTTGTTGTTTTTTATCGCGGTGGTACCAATAGTAAATATCGCAAGTTCTCTACCGTTCTCTATCAATGGAATCGGAGTTCGAGAAGCACTCTACGTCTTGTTTTTCGTGCCTCAAGGAGTTTCTGCTGAAGTTGCTATTGCCTTCGGTGCAATTTGGTTGGTAAGCGTGACGCTGGTGAGTGCACTTGGCGGCTTACTGCTACCTCCTGAAATTCGCCGCGAGTTCAAAGAGATGCAGTGGAGTGAAGGAGCAAAAGAATCAACTCGCAGAGTTGCCTGAGTTTGAAAGGAGAAATGATGGATACGATCAAAAAAGTCGCAGTCGTTGGCGCAGGCCAAATGGGAGGTGGAATTGCACAAGTGTTTGCGACAGCGGGCGTGCCTGCCTACTTATATGATACCCGTACGGAAGCCATCACGAGTGCCATTTCTCTCACGGAAAAATTGCTATCGAAAGGAATTGAAAAAGGAAAGGTGTCAGAAGAGGAGAAAGCCCGTACCTTGGAAAACCTTCTTCCTGCGGAAAGCTTGGAACAGCTTGCAGATGTCGACTTGGTAGTAGAAGCGATAGTGGAGAACATTACGCCAAAACAACAGCTTTTTGCTTCCTTAGATGGGATTTGCAAAGAAGACGCGATTTTTGCCAGTAACACCTCCTCAATTTCAATCACAAAACTAGCCGCGGCAACGAAACACCCCGAACGAGTCATTGGCTTACACTTCATGAACCC
>CAYGNZ010000483.1:0-2968 GCA_964351345.1 uncultured Bdellovibrionales bacterium
ACGACCAGTGTCGTAATTGGCGGTGGTTCGGAAGCCTTCGTATCGGCACCCGATGCCTCGTCAACCAGATTCGACAACGCCCGCATTGCAGCGCTTCGAAGCCAAGCACCAGCGCGTTTTTGCAAGACACCGGAATGCTCGATTAGCTTTGTCACAAGCCAAAAAACAATCAGAGCTGCGAAGACAACAACGATGGCCCAACAAACTATTGAAGCTGCCCAGCCACCAAGAAAAAAGATCCAATCGTTGAGATAGATGAAGAGTTCCCTCGCTTCATCAAGACGCAGAGAAGACATTCTTCCCTCCCCCTTTACGAGATAAGCGAGACAAGCAGCTCACGGAAGACGCACCCGTGATAACCAAAAACAAAACGTCAGTACTGCGTTGCTCATAGTGAGGTTCACCAACTATGAGCAACACCACATTATGCTTCTACTAATATTCTGAGTAGTTTTATCAGTTAACTAAAGCCTAATCAAAACCCGAATTCGAGCAGTGGTAGCGCTAGAGGAGAATATATTCAATTGTCGAGGGTACCCGGAGATTTACCGAAGTTTTGCAGCTACTTAGTGGAGGTATCTAATCGTGAGCCGATTCAGTCTGAAGCTCCTGAAAAGTATCACTGAGCTTTGCCATCCCCGCCTCGGTCTGCTCACAGAAGCGTTGGCCCTTAATTTCAAAATGAAACTTCTGCAGCATGAATGCCAAAAACAGGGGATAGACAATGGCGTCCCTGACATTGAGCGTCAGTAATACCGCAAAGAATGTCATCCAACCGCGTAAGAACTCAGGCACAAGAAAACTTAAAAACACTGCTGGCCCCAGTGCAACGAGCAGACTTCCCAGCGTGCAGGCACCCTGAGAAACATAGCAACCAAAGGCAGAGCGGAGGAGCACCGGAGAGTGTTTCGCATAGTAGACAAGTCCGTCTTTTGCAGCTCGAGCCGGATTCGAGTCCTGACGAGCGAAGGTATAGGAAAGAATCATATCCGGAAAATAGCTCAGTCTCGATATAAGAAACGCCAGCAGCTTCTCTGATGGGATATTAGGAAAAACTTTTTGAAGAGTTCCAACTTTTGAATGGAAATCATGAAGCACTTCTTTCGCTCCTCCTCGAAGCGCTTCTGCTTGCTCATACGAGGAGGCGAAGTGATCAATGACGCCAGACGGGGAGCTCGGTGACACGGGGAGCGCACTTAAATCCCCGCGAACCACTGCTTCAGAAAGTAAGCACATATGAGCCAAACGCGGCTTCGCAAAAACCATATCTCTTAGCAGGGGATAAACTCCAATAGAAATTATCGCTCCAATGTAGAGCCCACCCCACTTAAGCCATTCCACACCCGAGGCTTTGGCGGCTAGCGCCAACACGGAGGCGAATATCCCTGTGCAGACTAAAAGAAAAAGTGAAAACCCAATTAAGGCAAAAAGTCGGGGAAGAATTATTGGGCTGCTCTTCTTGAGGATATCAATCGCCGCGGTAAGATCACACGTAGGACGAGCGAGCGGATACACATGTCGAATTGATGCGTGAGGGTGAGAGTACGCTTCGTTGTCCGCCATAAGATCAACCTTTGTCGCTGAGTGAAATCACGCTTGCGTTTGACTGACTCTGTTAAAGAACTAGGCTTACGGGCAGTCCAAAACAAGGGAAATTTTAGGATGCAGGGACTCCTTGCTGAGCTTCAGTGATTCCCAGATGTTTGTCGACGATGGCCGAGAGAGAAAACGCCCTAAATGAAGGGCTTAGTTTAGATTGCACCAAGAAATTCACCAGAACCCCCGCACCGAGTCCAGCCCATTCTGGACTCGGTGGGTACAATCACGTTAGGGAACAAGGCTTGCGAATTTCCCAATCGCTTCGTTGTAGCGCTCTTCGTTTACGAATCGAGGAACGTCGACTAAGTCGCAGTCTCCTTCATGCACGAGGTGATACACCATCCAATATGAACTTGAGCGAGCATGACGACGCTCCGGCGTACAAACCTGAGTTTTGCCAAATCTCGCAAAATCAACAAAGCCCAACTCCTTGAGTCGTTTTACATGATACTCGCTGTAGCCGTTCGGCTCGAGGGTTTCGACGTATTCGGCGAT
Organism: uncultured Bdellovibrionales bacterium; assembly: GCA_964351345.1. Taxonomy (GTDB): domain Bacteria; phylum Bdellovibrionota_C; class UBA2361; order SZUA-149; family SZUA-149; genus SZUA-149. The sequence goes on from CAYGNZ010000483.1 coordinate 2,095, forward strand.
ACCTTCCTCAACCCAACTTTCGGGTTCATGTTTCTGCTCGTTAAACCAGGCATGAACAAATTCGTGGGTGACAATCGGTAATGTAAGTCTATCTTTGCTCAGCACAATGATAGTGCGATCTTCTTTGTAGCAGACCGCAACAACACGCCCCGACTTACCGCGTGGGTTTTTCGGTCGTATGGAGTCCGCGACAAAGATATGAACCGAGCGGCGAAATGGACCGAGCAATTTTTCGACATGCCGTATCGCTCGATCGACTGTCTTTTGCGTCTCATCGAGAGAGACGTCTTTCTCTCGATGCGCGGCAAGATGCAAGCGATAATGATCACCGATGCGTGAATGTACCGCCACTGCATTCGCTTGCACACCAAACTCAAAACAACAGTTGCTGCCCTCCACCGGAAGCTCGACGACCTCAAGAGGTTCCGCACATACGGCACAGGAGCAAGCAATGAGCACTAGTAGGATTGGCATAAACACGAAGGTAATTTTTCGCATTTCAGACCCTCCAAAAACCAAGGCAAATCAAAGGCAAATTTCTTGATAGCAGCATCGCCCAGCGAGCTGGGAGGTACTGCTATCAGAGTCTGATCTCTACACCGAATCAAAGTTTTCAAAGACGAGGAATGTCCTACTATTATACTTTAAATGGCTCTTTAAAACACAATAGAAAATGCTTATTATTAAATTCCTAGGATCGATGTCGCAGCGACGTCAAAGCAAAGCGTTCCAAAGACGAGAAAAGGAAGGCAGAGGAGCCAGAGAAAAGTAACCATCGGTGTGAAACACCCACGAAAACCTTTCCCCAGACTCCGCCACCCTCCGCCTTGCTTAGTTTGGAACAAGCACTGGGGTGCAACGACCGTTAATCCGA
>CAYGNZ010000484.1:0-2966 GCA_964351345.1 uncultured Bdellovibrionales bacterium
AACCTGGGGAGCAAAATAGCTAAAGATGATGTCTGCACCGGCACGCTTGATTGCGAGCAGACTCTCAAGCGCGATTGCTCGCTCATCAAGCCAGCCTGTCGCACTAGCAGCTTTAATCATTAAGTATTCTCCGCTTACTTGATAGGCCGAGACCGGGAGATTGGTTTCTTCTCGGAAGCGACGAATAATGTCGAGATACGCTCCGGCAGGTTTTACCATCAGCATGTCTGCGCCTTCGAGTTCATCCAATGCGAGCTCTCGCAGCGCCTCACGGGCGTTCGCGGGGTTCATTTGATAGGTTTTCTTGTCCCCACTCCTCGGTGCTGAATCGAGGGCACCGCGAAATGGTCCATAGAACGCGGAAGCGTATTTTGCGGTGTAAGAAAGAATTGAGACATCGGTATGCCCTGACTCATCAAGTGCTGCGCGGATAGCGCCTACTCGCCCGTCCATCATGTCGCTCGGAGAGATAATGTCAGCACCTGCATTCGCCTGACAAACGGCTTGTTTACACAGCAGCTCAATTGTCGGGTCGTTTAATATTTCCCCTTCCGGCGAGACCAGACCGTCATGACCGTCGCTAGAGTACGGATCAAGCGCAACATCGGTGATAACTACCAAGTCCGGAAATTCTGCTTTGAGTTTTCTGATACTTTCAGGAATTAATCCTCGCTCATTGTAACACTCTTGGGCTTCCGAGGTTTTCAGCGAGTCCTCGATACGAGGAAATAACACGATAGAGTTAATTCCTTGCTCCTTTGCGTGGGCAACTTGAGAGAGCAGTCCATCTGGTGAAAGTCTCTTTTGCCCTGGCATCGCCTGAATATCTTCATCCTGAGCTCCGCCAGGGATAAAGAGAGGATAGACGAGGTCTGCCGCTGAGAGGGAACTCTCCACACATAGCGCACGCACGGTCTCGTTCTTTCTGTTTCGGCGTGGACGGGAGCGTTGACTAAATTGAAGGTCTCTTGTGCTACTCATGCTCTATGTTCCCCAGGTAATTAATGATTCCTGAAAACTAGCAGTACAGAACCCGAGAAATCAAGTGAGCCCCTCCTTTCTCCGGGCTCCAGGAGTAGGCGCGAGTCGGCTGAGACGAGCGTGGATTTTTTTTCAGCAAGAGAGTATTAGTCGGGCTCGTTTGATCAAAGCATTTCACAATAATTAACCGTGTATCATTCATGAAGCCGACACCTACATCCGTTGAGAGACTTGGAGAATCTGGTATTCGCATTAGCTGGAGTACTGGCGAGGTGCATGAGGTAAGCAGTAAGATTCTACGCAAACATTGCCCGTCTGCGACCTCACGAGCGGAGAGAGGAGATACCTCTCACGATAAGCCTTTAACAGGCAGAGGCTTGTTGCGGGTGGTTGAGCATACCGAAAACGAACAGTTACAACTTGAGCAAATATGGGCGGTGGGGAACTATGCCATTGGCATGCGCTGGGGAGATGGGCATGACTCAGGTATTTATCACTACGACCTTCTGTATAAAATTGCCACCGCTGAAGAAACCCTCGATTCCTAGATTGCAATGACTCACGATCGTCCTCGATGTTGGTGGTGTGGAGATGACCCTCTGTATGTCAGCTACCACGATGAAGAATGGGGGAAGCCTATACATGAGGATCGACTCTGGTTTGAAATGCTGACACTCGAGTTCTTTCAGGCCGGACTGAGTTGGTTCACAATTTTGAAAAAGCGGGAAAATTTTCGACAAGCCTTTGAAGGGTTCGATATTGAGAAAGTAGCAAGCTTTGGTGACCGCAAAATCGAGGAATTAGTAGCGGATGCGGGCATCATAAGGCACCGAAAGAAAATCGAAAGCGCAGTATCAAACGCACAGAAGTTTCTCGCGGTGCAGCAAGAATTTGGCAGTTTTGATCGTTATATTTGGCGCTTTACGAACGGGAAAACTCTTCGCAGTAAGAAGAATTTAACCAAGGCAAAAGTGCCTGCAACTTCACCAGAAGCGGTGGCCTTAGCAAAAGACTTAAAGCAACGAGGCTTTCGATTTATGGGGCCGACTATATGCTACGCCTTGATGCAAGCAAGCGGCATGGTCGATGACCATGTTCAAGGCTGTTTCCGTTATAAACCTCGTTCCCCGAAACGATGAATGAATCCTACTGAGTGGCGTTTTGCAGTCTAATGTCGTCATATCCGAGACTGACATTTACTGACGCTCGGATGCAAAAAGCAGTAATTGCGACTACGAGCATTCCGACTGCTGCTTTATACGCACCCATTGCTGCCGAGACCATCGCACCAAGTCCGGCGACAACCATGATCAGTGAACCAAAGGCTCCGTTGAGTAGTTTATAGAAATTACTCTGCGACTCCCCGTTCTCGCTCACCTCGTATGCGCGTCCGCCGATGTACTCAACTTGCGCACTTGCCAAATCGCTCATCCCCACGGTGAGCAAGCAGAGTCCAAATCCGGCAACCAAAATATTGCTATGCTCATGCGCAAGCAGGGTAAGCTTTACGCAGCCTTGATGGTACGCACTTTGAAATCTTTGTAACGATGCTTTCATTATTGGTTCTACCTCCTCCAAAAAACACTCCTCTATCTACTGTTTTGAGTGAATTCCTATTCAGTGTGGCATTGACGCGAGGCGAAGCGGAAAAGCAAGTGTTTTAGGGGGCTTATCGAAGGTGCTCAGAGAAGGCTAACTAGACTGAAATGGAAGCTCTTGCTGCTCTTTCAGCATGGGCTCGTTTTGCACGGTCACTCCGAACAGCCGTACTCCAACCACCAAGATCTATCCAGCGGTCAAATTCCTTAATCAAAGGATGACGTTTCTCGTGCCGGTAGAACTCACGGTTATGATACTCCGAACGCAAATACGCGTGGATCATCTCGTGGTAGAGTAGCGGCTCTAACCACTTTAGATGCTGCGGATAGTTCAACTCACGAGCAACAAACACGCGCTTTCTCTCCAGGTTCACCGAAGCGAGAGTT
>CAYGNZ010000485.1:0-2963 GCA_964351345.1 uncultured Bdellovibrionales bacterium
GTTTGCATGATAGCTTGAAATTGGGTTTTGACGGTTCCTCGATTCAGATACTCCACGCGACTGATGGTGTATTTCGCCAAGCGAAATACCTATATGGTGTATTTCGCCAAGCGAAATACCTATGCTTTTATCGCCCTAAAAACAGGCTGTCAGCCTGTTTTCTGAACGGGCTCTGCCCTTGTCTTTTAGAGGTTAGCCTACGGCTAACCCGAGCGCCTTGTTTGGCGCTCGAGCAGGCTATGCCTGCCGGGATTGGCAAAAAACTGTCGTTTTTCGACAATCCCCACTCGATTGGAATATTTCTAAGATACATCATTCGCTACCAAGCCGAGCTTAGCTTAGACTCAGCCCTATGATTTCTCGCTCAAAATTACTCTTTTTCGCCCTACTCGGGGCCGGCCTTCTCGCTCTACTTTTCACGGCGACTCCGGTCAGTGGCCTTCTCCATGGCTTATTTCTCACCATGGAACCCGCCCCAAGCAATCAGGTCAAAGATACCGAGGTGGTTCTTTACGCCGAGAACAGCGATGGGCACGAGGCGGTTTGGGAGCGGCGATACTATTACGGTCTGCGAAGTTGGGGTATTCGGGGTTCGGGAGTGCCGGAGGATGGTACAATTTGGTTCGACAGCTTCCCGGGTCCCAGTGGACGATACGAGGTAAAACTAAGTGCTGTACTTGAGCAAGACGGCAGTCCTCCCCTCCGCCTCTATCAGAATCAAACCGTACTCCATGATATGAAGTTGCCCTATCTTCATGGACAGAAAAACTGTGAGGAGCGCGGGGCTCCTCGCGTAGTTTCCCTCGGTACTCATGCACTCACTCACGGTAGCAAGATAAGCCTCTGGGCCCAGTCCACCTACGAATGTGGGGAGAAAGGAGCATATCTACTTTGGGACAAACTACTTTTCACCCCGGTAGACTGAGATCAAATGCTCTGCGAGACAAATTGCTCTACTGTATCTAGGGTATGCCTTTTGACGAAGTAAGGCCGAGAGGTACTTCAGTTACGGAATCGGTGAAGTAAAGGTAGCCGCTTGACTCCAAGTCCCAGCGAATTTGTTGTCGCGGACTCTTTGCTATCGCATTGAATTCGGAGCGATAGAATGCCCCGTCGTTCAACCGGCAGTTGAGCTGCAGCTTGTCGGCAATAATCCCTGCGAAATTAAATTGGGTCTGAAGTGGTAGGGCGGAATTTCCTTCAAGCAAACTCACTTGCATCTGCTCCACTCGCAAAGGATCACAAGCGGTGACCCCTCTTCGAAAACGCAGTCGAATACATAAGTCGGGTTTAAACGAAGAAATCGTCTCTATTTTCGGGTCTTTTTTGATTGCCGCTCGCTGCTCCTCGGTCAATGCACTCTGAAAAAAATAGAAATATGCATGGTGGTCATTTGGATTATAGATGGCCGCGGCTCCTCGTAAGCGCTGATTCACCGCACCAATTTGCACGATCCCGTCGGTGCTCGGTTGCAGGTTTCCCGTGCCGGTTGATGTACTGAGAACCGCTTCACCTGTCGCAACACGTAAGCTCTTCGGATTGACCTTCGCTGGCGCATACCCCCTGGTTGCAGAAAAAGAGACGAAGGTCGCGGCAAGCAAACAAACCGAGATAACTCGCACAACCGAGATGTCATGTTGTTTGATAACCACCGACCCTGTGAGAACATCATGCAGCGCCTGTTTGTGCGAATGAATCGCTGCCATGAGAAAACCAAAACCAAAAGTCGCAAAAGAAACTGATTTGGCGAGATGTCGTGAGCAGGACTCAAAAAAGGTCAAGGTATTTCCGTCAACATCGCAGACCGCCAGACCAAGGAGGAGCTTTCCTGGGCTGGCCCGTTTCTCGCTCGCCTCAAAAAAACCGTAGTACAGGAGGCCAAGAACGAACTGAGAAAAAAACAAAAAAAGAAGGGGAAACGCTGTCGCGGTGAAAAAAGCGATTAAGAATAGGGTCGAACCAAAAAGTCGGCCGAGCGAATATCCCGTTTCTTTGCCTAACTGAGTGATATTCTCAGCGAGCTCATCCATCGGCACTGCAAGCGCGATAAAGTGAAGCAATAAACTTAGAAACGCTGCATCGAGAATGAACGCCAGCGCACGCAAGCAAAAACCCGCATACCCATGAAATTCGAAGTGCTCATCATGTTCCTTTATCGAGTGACGTGTGGCGCTACTTTTTGATGAGACTGAGCCAAGCGTCGCTGAGCTCTTCACTGTCGCACTTCTGAGGGTTGCACTGCGTCCTGCAACTTCCCGAGAGTCCGAACTGGCTTCGAGCGGTAGTTCAGGTTCTCGTGAAGCGAGTTCTGCGTCCGCAATATCTTTCCGAGTCTGGCAGTCCGCACAAAGCTTCACGTCCATACCTACCGTTTTTCCGCAGCTCGGGCAGAGCATCACTCACCGTCTCAATCTTCGAAAATCAAATTTGCACTGCGGTAGTTCTCTACGCAGGCGTCTGAGAAGTTGAATGTAGCAAAGAATTCTCAGCCTGACAGTCCTTTTGTAAGTAAAACAGGCCCTTAGCGGGCCAAGGCCACGGAGGAACAAATTTGGGCCACAACGAAGGTGTAGAGGAGCAAAAAAAGCGGGAAACAAGCTTTCGCAAAGACATTATGAGTATCAGCATGACCCGGGGCAGAGTAAGAGACGTGGTACGCCGCAGCCTTGCTTTCAAGGTCTCGTATTTTTTTCTTTTTGTTGTCATTTCAAGCTCAAACGCGCTTGCAGATAAGCCGATCGCTGAGTTTAGCTCTGGTCCGCTGAATTTTTCTCTAAGCGAGGACCAGGGTGATTACCAACTGCTACTCGGCACCAACGGCTCTCTACCAAGCCGTGCGGATGGTATTGGCGCGTCGGTTTTTACCCTCAAAAATCCAGCACGATTAATTATCGACCTGCCGATGAACGTGGAGCTAAGCAAAGCTGAGGCCAAGCTCAATGACTCGGTGGTGAAAGGTGTTC
>CAYGNZ010000486.1:0-398 GCA_964351345.1 uncultured Bdellovibrionales bacterium
TCATTTGCGAACACTACCGTAAGATACAATGCAAGCACTTTTGGATCGCTCTTAGTGCCCGAGCTTGACTGGTTCAACGATACCATTGCGAGCAAGCAAGTGCCCGAACCAACATCTATCTTGCTGCTTGCAGCTGGCATACCATTCTTTCGAATGCGTCGCGCTGCTTAGCAATTCTCGCAGATGGTAGTCGGCGCGCCCGCTACCATCTGCTTTTTCTTTCGCCTCTAGTTCTAATCTCTATCTAGTAGGGATGTTTTCCTCATCGTCATCGATTACCCCTGTGGCTGCTTCAATTGCAAAACCAACTTCATCGAAAGTTCTTTCGCCCATTTGCCCCACGTTTGCTACTGCACTGATACCAGCAACAGCGATCAAACAGGCTAGCAGAGCATACT
>CAYGNZ010000486.1:408-2963 GCA_964351345.1 uncultured Bdellovibrionales bacterium
CCATCGTGGCGCCCTTCTCATCAGCAAGAAATTTTCTGCCGTTTTTGAATCTGTATTCAAACATCGGGAAAACCAATTAAACCTTCTATTAAAAATACTAGTAGTGAACACCCTAACACTACATCTATTCGATCGGCGTAATTAACGAAAATCTTTAGCTTTTTGAGCGGAGCACTAGACTCCCCCGAGGTCTCCATAAGTGCATGTTTTTACTAGCTTTTGCTAGTTTTCGTTTCGTCCGACTTAGACTACAGGTGATTTTCCGACCATAGTCACCCCGGAAAAATTAAGATTCATTGTATCTGGAGATTTTCTTTGGGCTATAAGCTAACCCACGCGACTCATGTCCTCAGGAAGACCTTCAAAGGGTCTGAGAAAGGTAGCTTTAAGAAAATGATTGTCAGTATGGCAGTGGCTCTTGGCTGTTCATTGCTTTGGCGGACTCCTATTGGAGGAACGACAGATGTTTGGCTACAGACGACCCTGAATACGATTCGCGGCGATCGTTTGCCCCCTCCCAATGTTGTAATTGTAAGCCTTGATGATAAATCCTATTCCGATCTTGGACTTTCACTACGGCAACCTTTTCCACGCGAGATTTTTTCAAAAGCCCTTGAACGCATTCACTTAGACAAACCAAAAGTAGTTATTCTCGATCTCGTAGCTGTTCCCGATCGAGAAAATCCAGTTGCAAATGAACTTCTTCGGGATGCCATGTCCAGCGGACCCACTGTTGCGTCTATTATAAAAAGCAGCAATCCATTTCGTAGCGAAGAAAAAGGTAGCGGAGCTTTCATCGAGCATCATTCCGACTCTTACTTTAGTGATGCGTTGGCCATGGAAGTTCCACTGGCAACCCAAACCTTTTTTGGTACGGCCACCCGAATCAGTCACTCGCTTGAAAGCGGTGACGCCCATGCACAAACTCCTATCCTGCTACCTCTTAGAAAGTTCGTTGACAACGAGATCGTAGCGCCTGGCGGAAGAGACCTAATCAATTATTACGGTTCAGCCGGATCAATAAGGAGAATCTCAATTGCAGATGTAGTAAATGGCTCCGCCAAGGCACCTGAGGGAATCTTTTTTGGAAAAGTGATACTCATGGGCTACCAAAGCATAGGCCGAAACAGAGGGTTCGGAGATAAGGAGCAGTTTGCCGTACCACTATTAGGTGAAGAAATGTTCGGAGTTGAGATTCAGGCAACGGTCGCCGCGAATCTACTAGATGGCACATGGATTAGGCGGATGGAGATAGAGGTAGAGCGATTTCTAATTACTATTCTTGCATTCTTTCTAATGCTCGGCATGCTATCAACGACCTCGCTCAGGGCCCTGGTATACCTAGGCTGTTACACCGTGGTATGGTTTGCCCTTACGTATATATTATTCTCGAACTACTATTACTTCCTTCCTGGAATTTATCATATCTTAGCTGGTGGCTTAGTGATTCTCACGGTTACCGCTGTAGTGAAGAATCTAACAGACAGAGCTGAGTTACGAGATATGCGAAAGATGGTCTATGGAGGGGATGGGAGTGGAAATACCATGATCTCAACAAGAGATAAGTAGCCAACTTTCAAGTTTGTTCACGTTCTTTCGTTATACCGAATCAGCAGAATGACCTTTATTGCTAGGAGTGGTTTCTATCTCTCAGTTCGGCCTCTCTCTCACTCCTACTTATAATATCACCTTCCAATTCAGACTCAGAGAGGTAATTTACGAACTCGTGATTACTCGCCTCTTCTATTGCCGTTCGCACGATCTCGTTCCGCGAGAGCTGGTAGAGAGAGCCAAAGTACAGAGGAATCGGTATCCCAAGAAATAGGAGATGAAATACTCCACCGATAATCTCTGTGCTCGGTGTTCCATGGCTATATGCAAGAAAGCTCCAAGTGCTTAGCGCGGTCGGAACCGCAATGATGATTCCTTTGATGCTGTGAAATTCAATTAAAAGTAGGAAGCAAGTTAACACCGAGCAAAAGACTCCTAGAAGCAGTCGAGATTGAAACGCGGCTTTGTATCCTTCTTGTTTTTGCAACTCAATATTAGCTCCTACGAACGAAATACTTTTCGCGGTTGAGACCACCTGTCGCGTTTCCCTGCCTAGAGATTCATAGAAAGCCGATGCTACTGGAAGAAAAGCGTAAGCAACAAGACCAAGCACGACTGCAAGAGAGGCTATTCGCTTTGTCTCGGGCAAGAGAAAACGTCGCAACCAGAGATCGTAGTTATTGTCTGAATTGATTGGCATATTTTGAAATCCAAGCTTTGAGATAAGATCGACGTCCCGAGGCGATTTCTTAAGAATCTTTCTTGCCCTGCCTCAGCCGCTTAATTACTATTTGGCATCCTGAAAATGTCCACTTGCAGCTGTGGCTCAAGATTCTCTGTCGTTTGGCTCCCTTGAGTGTTAACCCAAGTGCCTAAGTGTTCCAGAAGCTCTTGGTAGGTCTCTTCAGACAAAGACCAAAATTCAGCAAACATCTTATTTTCAAAGTCTCTGTAGGCATCACCGTAGCGGATTTGCTTCTCCCATCGCCAGTTAGGGTCCTCCA
>CAYGNZ010000487.1:0-2234 GCA_964351345.1 uncultured Bdellovibrionales bacterium
AGTGCTGGAGGAAAAAGTAAGTAGTGCTGCTGCACCCTAGTGCGCAGCACTTGAGAGATAAAGAAAATACTCTTGGTTCCCTTTTTTATCTCCGCGAATTACCGACGCTGCCTCAGCAAGTACGCCAAATCCTAGTTCCTCCGCCACATGTTTTACTCGGCGCAGCGCCTCAAGTTGCAATTCCTCGTCGTTGACCACTCCACCCTTGTCAATAAGTTCTGGCTCTAGCTCAAATTGAGGTTTCACCAGCAACAACAATTTCGCCTCGTTCAGACCGAGAGCGGCAATCATGGGGAGCACTTTTTGCAAACCGATAAAGCTCACATCAACCACGATCAGATCGACTTTCTCTTGAAAATCTTCGGGACAAAGATCCGCTACATGAGTCTGCTCTTTTACAATGACTCGAGGATCACTGCGCAATCTGACATGAAGCTGATTCGTCCCGACATCCACCGCGTAGGATTTTTTCGCACCCGCTTGCAACAAACAATCAGTAAAACCTCCGGTGGATGAACCGATATCAAGAATTGTGTAGCCAGTAGGATCGATAGCAAAACACTCAATCGCTCCTTGCATTTTTTCACCACCCCGACCAACAAAGGGAGATTCCGAGCCACGAAGGCGAATCACCGCATCTTCAGCAACCGCCGCACCAGCTTTTTCTACAGGGGTATCAGCAACTAACACGTTGCCGCTCATGATTAATGCTTGCGCTTTTTTTCGAGTCGATGCGAGGCCTCGTTCAACCAGAATAATATCAAGGCGCTTCTTAGGCACTGCACAATGCTCGCGACTGTACGCTCTCCAGGGCTGGCTCAAACTTACGCTCAAGCAACGCAAACGGTAAAACAAAAGTTTCGTGCTTAAGAAACTTGTGAATTCGCCTGGTCCTTCGCTTGAATGGTCGGTTTTCCTTGAAACACGTTCCAGGTTTTGAGCAGTCTCAAGGCTTCATCAAGCTGTGGGTCAACGCGAAGTAGCTTTGAAAGCTCTGCCTGCATCGCCTTCCGAGAGCCAATTCGTAATTCGTCTTCAGGGTTTTCCTTTGCTGCTTCAGAGGGATTTTTTAGCGCCCCCGGTAGGTCCTTTTCTTTCACACCCGCACTACCCTCGTCTTCCTCAAGCAACTCCTCGGAGTCTTTTGGGAATCGCTTATCCGATACGGAGATGTCGGGGGTAATTCCCTGCGCTTGAATGGAGCGACCACTCTTGGTGTAGTAAAGCGCCGTGGTTAAACGCAGTGCATCACCTTCCTCCATTGGGAGAATGGTTTGCACTGAGCCTTTTCCGAAACTCTGTTCACCGAGAATCAAGGCTCTACCGTGATCTTGAAATGCACCAGCGACAATCTCTGAAGCCGAGGCCGAGCCACCGTTGACAAGCACAATGATGGGAAACTCTGGCTCAGTGCCGTCATCATGGGCGAAGTACTTTTGCTTTTGGCTTTCTAGTCTGCCCTCTGTATACACAATCACGCCTTCCTTGAGGAAGATATCAGAGACCCTAATTGCTTGCGTAAGAAGTCCACCAGGGTTGTTGCGTAGGTCAAGTACGAGACCTCGGAGATTTTTTGCTGGGGAGTCACCGCCAAGTTTTTTCAAGGCTTTTGCAAACTCCGCAGCAGAGCCTTCTTGAAACTGGGCGAGTCGTACATAACCAAACCCGGGTTCGAGCATTCTGGAGCGAATACTTTTTACCTTAATAATATCCCGCACAACGGTTATTGGGATCAGTTCTTTTATACCATCACGATGCACACTGATGGTAATTGGAGTTCCTTTAATCCCGCGCATCTTCTTCACGGCATCAATCAGCGACATATCTTTAGAGAAGTCTTCGCCGATTTTTATGATTTGGTCTCCGGCCTCGATCCCGGCTCGCGCCGCTGGAGAGTCCTCGATTGGCGCCACTACGGTAAGCAGTCCATCACGAACGGTGATTTCAATTCCCAGTCCACCAAATTGCCCTTTGGTCTCTACTGGTAATTCTTTGTAGGTATCCCGATTCATGTAACTGGTGTGTGGATCGAGTGTTTGCAGCATACCTTTTATCGAGCCCTCAACGAGCGCTTGGACATCGGTCGGTTCTACGTAGTTCTTTTCAACAAGCGCGAGCACATCGGTAAAACTTTTAAGGTAGCGATAGCGATCAACCACGCCATTCTCTTTCGCTGAGACCTGGTGAGCAATATTGAGCAGCAATACAATCGAGAGAAGGCTTCCCGCGAGCAG
>CAYGNZ010000487.1:2244-2958 GCA_964351345.1 uncultured Bdellovibrionales bacterium
AAAAATAAAACTTTGGCGGGAGAGTGTAACTTGTTTCTTCATCAAGAATCCTATTTCGTATAAAAGCGAGCGCAGCGCTCAGGTGCCTGCATTTCTGACAAGCAAAGCGTATAAGTTACTACAAATACAATGATTCTAACAATCGCATGACGGGATTATTAAGACCTCTATTTTATCATCGAATCGTCCAAGAAAAAGCCTAAGCGTTTTTAGCATTTTATCAATGATTTCTCGGAAAAATGTCCTGCCAAATTTGAGCTAAGCGGGGAAGAACCTTCAATCTCTGGGATATCAGAATACACTCAACCCGGCCTCTCTAATTTGGTATTACCTCTTCGCAGACGAGTGAAGCAATAAACGCCCAAACTGATAGACTTTTATCCCGAAATCGGCTCCGGCAAGGTGGAAAAAAACTTGCTCGGGTCAGTAGCCCTGCCTTTGATTCTCAACTCGAAATAAAAGTTCCTCCCTTTCGCGTCAATCTCACCTAACTCAGCGACCACTTCCCCTCCTTGGACAATTTCACCAATAGCCCGCCTGGCTAAGGCAATACGACCGTAGAGCGTGTAGTAGCGAGCTCCATGGTCAAGAATCAGCACCTTGCCATATCCAGGAAGGGATTTATTGAAAATCACCTTACCATCGGCAACCGCTCGCACGACCGCCCCGACGGGCGCTTTCACTTCTAAACCTTTGACGAAGAGGATGTCTGCA
>CAYGNZ010000488.1:0-1826 GCA_964351345.1 uncultured Bdellovibrionales bacterium
GGAGAAAGGAATAGGAGTGGATTTTCCTTCGGCGAGTTCCTCAATCTTTACTGCATTGGTAAAGAGGAAGCCGGGATGAAAAAATTCTAAGCTAAACAAACGTTGTTTATGCCAAAGCGCTCGTTCGGAATGAAATCGAATATCTCGGTAATCGTCATACTCGATGCGCCCCAAACTAGACTCAGTGATGCGGGGAATTTGGCGAGGAGATTCTTTGGCGAGGTTTTTAGCGAGCTCAATCAGGGCGCTGTAGTTAAACGATTCCGAATTGTTTTTCTCTTTTGTCGACTCAGCATTCGCGTCGAGAGGAGAGAAGGAACAAACGAAAATGTAGAGTCCGCTAAGAACTCCCGCGAAGAAATTTTTCATGTCGAAGCTTTTGATGAGTTACCGCAGCGTCAAAACGCATAAGCTGCTAGATATTCTAATTTATTTGCTTAAAAAGCAGCTCATTGAGTATCTTGTTTGAATAAAATTTGCAAGTGCATAGGTAGGGAATAAGCGGCAAGCGCGCAAATGCCGCGTTCTTTTGCTAGCTCAAGGGGTCTGAGCCGTCGCCAAGGCTTTTACCACCTGAATCATGCTGCGCAGCCCTAGACCTTTGCCCATGGAGATTCCCTGACCAAATATATCTAGTACTATCTCGTCAGAGACGTTGAGCACTAGTGCGAGTGGTTGATGAGAGAGGGTTTCTCGGATTATTTGCGCGAAGGCTTTGGCAGAGATTCCTTGCGGGTTCTCAATCGCGAAATGAAACTGCAATGTGCCATCAGCAAGCGCCTCACAAAAAACGTAGGCATCAGATTCACAGGAAGGAACCTTATGCTCCTCCGGGTAGGGTCGGGTGGCAATTTCCTCGGGTACGCCTTCAAAGCGCTCAGCTAATTCAATTAGCAGCTCCGCTTTTGAGTCACGGTCAAGAAACTGAAATTCATCCAAAAGTTCTGTTAGCTCTGGCGGGATTGCGCCTTGGGAAGAGTCGCTCATCATTCGACGCACTATTTTTCAATCGGGGCACCGACGAGATTACCCCATTCGGTCCAACTGCCATCATAATTTCGCACGTTCTGATAACCGAGTAGATATTTCAACACAAACCACGTGAGACTGCTTCGCTCACCAATTCTACAGTAGGTGATGATTGCATCATCCGGTTGGAGATGAGCGGAGGTGTGAAAAATCTCTCGCAGTTTATCCGCAGCGAGAAAGGTTCCATTTTCCGGATCAACGGCTTTCGCCCACGGTATATTGTCCGCACCGGGAATATGTCCACCACGCAAGGCACCTTCGTTTGGGTACCCTTCCATGTGCAAGCGTGCGCCAGAAAACTCTTCAGGACTGCGAACATCGACAAGGCGTCCCTTTTGCTCAACATGCTCAAGCACTCCGTCACGAAACACCCGCTCGGTGGAATCATCGCGTTCGCTGGCCTGATACTCAGTTCTCGGGTAGCTCGGTACAACCTTGGTCAGCGCGCGCTCTTCCTGCTTCCATTTTAAGCTACCGCCATCCATTATCTTTGCATGGTGATGACCAAAGAGTTGAAATACCCAAAAGGCGTAGCAGGCCCACCAGTTGCTTTTGTCTCCGTAAAAAACAACGCAGGTATCCTTACCTACTCCAATGCTCGACATGAGCTGTTCGAAGTCGTTTTTGTTTAAATAATCTCGTCGAAGGGGATCGTTAAGGTCGAGGGCCCAGTCAACCTCAACCGCGCCGGGGATGTGACCAGCCTTGTAAAGCAATTGGTCCTCATTGGACTCGATAATTCGGACGTCGGGATTGTCTAAATTGCCTTCCACCCAAGCGGTAGAAACAAGGGTGTC
>CAYGNZ010000488.1:1912-2946 GCA_964351345.1 uncultured Bdellovibrionales bacterium
GACTCGATTTCACTCATCAATTGCTCCTGGGGCCAACAAAAACTCAGCAAATATCGCATTACTGAAGTGCTGAAAATAGTGAAGCGGCGGAGAGAAGGCAAGTATATGCCTTTAGTGCGTTAATAAAGATATCTGCGAATTAACTAAATGTATGAGAATGCCTTAATCAAGCCACAGCCGACCAAATCTCGTATATGGACACCTACTTACTTTGTTATCTGATTAGGTGCGGCCTAATATTCGTATCCGCTGGATTCTTCTTGAGGGCCTTGCTGGTCGACAATGGTGTAGGGATTTTGTCCAATAATTTTGATCATGTAATCACGAATTTGTTGGGTGGTGGTGCGGCAGTATGGATCGAGCATTCTCCGTCCATCAACTACTCCCTCAGAGGCGCCACACGTTGGGGGACTGTCAGTAGGTGAACAGCTTGCGCCTTGGGGGCGGATAGGGCCCCAAATCCCACCTGTCATCACTGCGATGTCATACATGTCTTTGTTGACCTGATAGAATGCATCGTTCCAAGCGGTGCGGAAATCTAAATCCGTGACAGTTGTCGATCCCCCGTCGTCGGTGTACGTACCCCAGCAAGAACCAGAGCTACAATCCCAGGTGGTCGCGATTGGTTTTACTAGTGGTTCATCCTGAGACCTCGCTTCGCTGTCAGTCAGACAGACGTTTGCATTTTCTTCAGAGGGAACATCGATAGTGTGAGGGCCGGCTTTTTGTCCGCTCATAATTACGTGAATTGGGTTGAGCGAGCGGTAGACGTAATCTTCGACAACATCCTTCAATACGTTCATCCCATACCAATAATGGACCGGAGAGTTGTTACATCCTTTTGAGAGGCAACCATTTGCCGCGGTATAATCCTCAAACCACTTATTGTAGTCATCGCGTGTGCGGTTTCCATCTCCATTTAAATCCGTATTGTCACACTCCGCAGCAGGCGGTGGGCAAGAGGCGGGAATGGAGCCAAATGCCTGTTGACAGTAATCTTGATAACTTGAGTTTGAACTTTGACAATACGTGGT
>CAYGNZ010000489.1:0-2939 GCA_964351345.1 uncultured Bdellovibrionales bacterium
TTTTTTGGTTCAGCCGATCTGATGGGCGGCTCAGTTTCCGTCCCACTTCAGCACACGGTGGTAGGTGCAGACGATGTGCTTGCAAGCCTCGCATTCGATAAAACAACCCTAGAGATACAATCTGTTTCCGCAAGAGTTGGTGGTGGCTCTCTTACGGGTTCTGGAACGCTAAGAAATTTTTTATCTGCCGATACACTGGATGCAGATATTACTCTCGAACTTGACGATGTCGCCATTACTCCGGTTGAAAATTCAGTGGTGCAATTTGCCGGTCCTGTTCATCTGACGAAGCGCCCAGAAGAACTGGCGCTCATCGAGAGTGAACTCCAAATATCGTCCGCACTCTACGAGAGCCAAATTAGTCTTCGCGAGGTGCTCAGCGCTCTTACAAGCTGGTTGCTACCCGGAAAACGCTCTGCGGTGGTCGCTTCTTCCCTCAACAGTAATCCAGCCACCGCTCAAACTGACCCGGTGGCCAAGCTCGATATCACTATTCGAGGTGACAACGGTATCGTTCTTGATACGAGCTTTGCTCAAGCCGAGCTTTCAGCGGATTTTCGTGTGTCGGGAGACTCTTCCATGCCGAAGTTGACCGGAGAACTCGAGGTGCTCGAAGGGCATTTTGGTTTTCAATCAACTCAATTTGATATCGTGGCGGGCTCGGTGACGTTTTCTGACCGACGAAGTGAGAGCGACCCCGAGCTTGAACTTGTCGGTGAGTCTCGAGTGCAAACAATTACGGGAGAGGAGCAATTAATTCGAGTGATTGTTTCTGGTCGTTTGAGCCAGCCCATTTTGCATTTTAGTTCCGATAGCGGACTCTCCGAACGGGATATTGTTGCGTTGCTTGGTGCTGGTAGTGAAACAGGCGCGGGTTTTTCTATACTAAAATCCAAACGTGAACCAAGAACATTTCGCGAATTGATTAGCCCGGCGTCGGATCTCAGCTTGTCTGATCGACTGGTTGGTCTTACAGGATTTAGTGATGTGCAAATTCAAACTGAGTTGTCGCAATCTACCGGAGAGTTCGTTCCTTCCGTGGTTGCCTCACGTCCAATCACAGAGCAAGTTGATTTAAAAATCCAATCAGAACTTTCTGGAGAACGTACGAGTGAAGTTGGTGTTCGCTATCCGCTTACTCCCTACCTAGAGTTTGCCACGGGTTGGAGCAATGCTTCCGTTACTTCAGACGTAAACAATACTTCGGGTTCGTACGAAGTTGGTGTTCGCTATAAAAAAACTTTTTCTGGATTTCTTTTCTGGAAGCCCAAGGAGCTGAAAGAAGAATGACAGTGAAACACAATCTTTTCTTATTTATCTTGGTCTTCTTCGCTTCGGTGCCTACCACGCTCCGTGCGGAGCCGCTCACCGGAGAAGGTGTGGATTGTCGGAGCACGTGGTGCACGCTTGAGATTTCACAGTTTGAGGGGGCGCCGATAAAAGATGTGAGTTTCTTAACGTGGGTCAATTTAGATCACGATGAATTGATGAAGGGTGTTGAGTTCTCTTCAGGGGAACGGTTTTCGCTCGAGGCAGCAAAACGTTCGATCGAAAACCTTCATCTTCGCGATATCTTCCAGCATATTGAACTCCGGGTAAAGCAGACGAGCACTGGCCTGCGCGTTCAGTTCGTCCTTACTCCCACGCTACGCCTCGACACGGTAAGCTTTAGTGGGAACACGGCCTTGTCTGACGCAGTATTACGGCGCACGACAGGCATGAGGCCGGGAGCGCTACTCGATATTTCCGCGTTCAGTGCATCCCGAGAGAGACTGCTCGAAAAGTACAAGGAGCAGGGATTTTATTCGGCCGAAATTTTTCTCCGCTTGGTCGAAGCAGTTGCGGAGCCACGAGTTGAAGCGATATTCGATATCGAAGAAGGACCACAATCACGGATATCGGGTATTGATGTGGCGGGAAATCTTCCCGAAGATGTTGCAAGTATTGCGGAGCGAGCTCGAAGTTATGGCGTAGGCCTCCCCGCTTCAAAAGACGTGGTAGAGCGACTGCGATGGGAGACTCTTCTTGCGGTGCGCCGGGAAGGGTATATTCAAGCCTCGGTTGAACCAGTGACCCGCAAGTATCAGCCGCTCACGGGGGATGTCGAATTGTCGCTTCGAGTGAGTGCGCGTGACCCAATTTCTTTCTTTTTTGAAGGCAATACTGTTCTTTCAAACGAACAGTTACTTGAACCTTTGCGG
This sequence comes from uncultured Bdellovibrionales bacterium, assembly GCA_964351345.1. GTDB lineage: Bacteria > Bdellovibrionota_C > UBA2361 > SZUA-149 > SZUA-149 > SZUA-149. Next base: position 2,202 of record CAYGNZ010000489.1, read on the forward strand.
CTCGAAACTCGTCGGGTTCCCTTTAGTCCCAGTGCCATCCTCTCTCTCCAACGGGATATCGTCGAGCTCTACCAAGCGAAAGGCTACTACTTTGCAAAAGTTGAAAAACGTTCAGAGACGCGCACCAACGGGCGTACTAATTACCATCTTCTCATCGATGAGGGAGAGGTCTGGAATTTTGTTGCTATCCGTTTCACCGGCAACAAGTCTCTAGACGATGATGAATTACGCTCGAAAATTCAATCCTCTCCAAGTGGCGCGTTTCTGACGCGATTCTGGCGGCCAAGCTATTTGGTTGATTCGGTGATTGAAAGCGATCGGCGAGCACTTGAGCAGGCCTACGAAGCTATCGGCCAGGGTGAGAGCGAGGTCCAAACGCGCGTGCACATGCTGCCTGAGAAGAGATTGGAACTTGAGTTCATAGTCAATGAATCGAGCCTGGCGTTGGTTCAGCAGACGACCATCGAATGGGAGAATGTACTTCGCGATGATGAAGCGATTTCTCAAGATCTTGCGCATTTGTTTCTTATTTATCCTCAATATGAACAGGGAACTGAGTACGTAAGTGAAAGGGTTGAAGAGGAGCGACGAAGAATTGAACAAAAAGTGCGAGACATGGGATTTCCCAATGCAACGACGGCAGTCGAGTACGATAGAGACGAAGAGGTTTTGCGGTTTCTTGTGAAACCTGGTTTTGCGATTCGAGTTGGCAAGATCTGGTTACAGGGTAACAACTAC
>CAYGNZ010000490.1:0-2930 GCA_964351345.1 uncultured Bdellovibrionales bacterium
ATTGTAACTTTGTCAGCAAAGGTGTCGTCTGAGGCCTGTACGTTTGAGGGGGCTTCGGGAAAAGCCGCAAGAGCTTCTCCCGCTAGTGCACTCAGCAAAAAGCAAGAAATTACCACAAATCTCAAACTTATTCGGGAAAATAAGCGAGTTAATTCAAGCCCTACACCAATCGATCGCACACAAGTTTTCATTAAAATCTCCGCCTAAAGACGCTCTAGATTCTACCAATTTAAAGTAGCTTAAAATTGCACTGCCTGGGGGTTTCACACAAGCGAAAATTCTCTGCGTGAAGGGCATACGATGGAGTTTTTAGATCCCGTCAGGAGGCGAGAAGAGAGTGCTGGGTGGAAAAGAATCTACTAGAGAAAATCTATCCAAATCGACCAGTGATGTAATCTCTGGTCCTTTCATCTTGAGGATTTTGGAAGATATCTTCAGTCTCTCCTACCTCAACAAGAGTTCCGAGGTGGAAAAAACCGGTTCGCTGCGAGACCCGGGCGGCCTGCTGCATTGAGTGAGTTACGATTACAATCGTGTAGTTTTGCCGCAGCTCATAGATTAAATTCTCAATATGCGCCGTTGCGATTGGGTCCAACGCCGAGCATGGCTCGTCCATCAGGATCACTTGTGGATTGACCGAAATCGCTCTCGCGATACACAAGCGCTGCTGCTGCCCACCGGACAATCCCGTTCCGGGGCCATGGAGGCGATCTTTTACTTCCTCAAAGAGGCCAGCTTTTTTCAATGCGTTCTCTACAATCTCATCGAGATCCTTTTTCGCATGCGCTAATCCATGAATCCTTGGACCATAGGCGACATTGTCATAAATTGACTTGGGAAATGGGTTAGGCTTCTGAAATACCATTCCAACCCGCTCGCGAAGTTGGACCACATCAAGCTTCGCGTCGTAGATGTCATCTTCATCGATGCGAATATCCCCTTCTACCCTGCATCCGTCGATAACATCGTTCATTCGATTGATGCAGCGCAAAAAGGTGGACTTTCCACATCCAGAAGGTCCGATTAGAGAAGTGACCTCATTCTCGTAGATATCGATTTCAATATTTTTTAGGGCCTGAGTCTCACCATAAAAAACACAAACATTCTTTGCCGAGACCTTGGTTTCTCGGGACTCAATCGCCAACTTTTTCATCTCCTCTTCGGACTGGTCTACAGGGGGTTTGTCGGATTCTAATACGGTAAAAGCGTTTTGGAGCATCGGAGTACCACCCGCCTTGAGCTTCACATTCTTCATTTATGACAATCTCCGAGTTAGCATTACAAGAAATTTCTCTTTCTTACCAACGTCGTTCAAATTTTGAGCGAAAATAGACCGCCGTTGCATTCATCAGCATAAGAAACATCAAGATAACCATGATAGCTGCCGAGGTTTTCTCAACAAAACCTCTCTCAGCACTCTCAGCCCAAAGGTAGATTTGCACGGGCAGTGCGGTAGCCGTGTCTTCGATGCCGCCGGGAACATCAACCACAAAAGCCACCATCCCGATCATCAGCAAAGGAGCAGTCTCGCCCAAGGCTTGCGCAAGACCGATAATTGTTCCCGTCATAGTCCCTGGAAGTGCGAGCGGCAGTACATGATGCAGCACTACCTGCACAGGCGAGGCTCCCATTCCCAATGCTGCCTGACGAATTGACGGCGGAACAGCTTTCAGCGATGCACGACAGGCAATGATAATTGTTGGAAGCGTCATCAAGGCCAACACCACACCACCCACAAGCGGTGTCCCTCGCGGCAAACCGAAGACATTGAGAATTATCCCGAGTCCGAGTAAACCAAAAACTATTGAGGGCACCGCGGCAAGATTGTTGATGTTAATCTCAATAATTTCCGTCCAGCGATTTTTCGGCGCGAACTCCTCAAGATAAACCGCGGCAGCAACTCCTATCGGAAAAGAAAGAAAAAAGCAGACGAGTAACGTAAGTATTGAGCCGGTGAGCGCTCCACCAATCCCAGCCAGTTCTGCAGAACGCGAATCTCCGCGAGTGAAAAAACTGAAATTCACTTCGGAGCCTACACGCCCCTCTTCTCGGAGCGTCGACAGAATCTGAAGTTGAAAGTCGCTTACGACGCGCTTACTTTCTTCGATATCAACAGGCGCATTGCCTTTTACTATCTGATCTAAATCCGAGGATGCGATGAGTTCAAGCTCAAGCGTTCTACCAAGCAATTCAGGAGAACTCAGTAGTAAATCCCTGAGCTGAAGAGATGCCCCGCTACTGAGCAACTTCCCCAATTCCTTTTTTTGCTTGCGAGCGGAAACCTCGGGAAAGAGGTTATAGATGCTCTTCTTGACAAGCCCGTAGTAATTGGCGGCCTCCAACTGAGCCTGAGTTGGATTGGCTGAGACATCCAAATCTTCTGCTGAGAAGGTCACTGGAATTCGGATAGTCGTGCGAACGAAGGCGGTATAGCCTTTGGAAAAAATCGTGCTAAAGAGCAGAAGCAAACAGGAGACTCCAAACATGACTGCAAGCCGCCCATACCACACGAAACGACGCTCCGCCGCGTAGCGCTTTTTTACGAGCAAATCCTTTCTGCGTTGCCGCTCCAAGCTTTCTAGAGATTCTGCCGAGCTAGTCATATTTCTCCCGATAACGTTTTACGATTTGAAGCGCAAAGACATTAAGCACTAAAGTGACGCAAAAAAGCGTCAATCCAAGCGCAAACGCTGAGAGCGTCTTCGGACTGTCGAATTCCTGGTCCCCGATTAGCGTCACCACAATTTGTACGGTTACCGTGGTAACATTCTCTATAGGATTGAGCGTGAGATTTGCGGCAAGTCCTGCGGCCATCACCACAATCATCGTTTCTCCAATCGCGCGTGACACAGCGAGGAGAATCGAGCCGACGATTCCAGGAAGCGCCGCTGGGAAAATTACTTGTTTTATCGTTTCTGATTTCGTCGCAC
>CAYGNZ010000491.1:0-2929 GCA_964351345.1 uncultured Bdellovibrionales bacterium
TTTAAGCTTGAAAAATCTTTGATTTTTTGAGCACAGACTAAGTCTAAGATTTGTCTGCGCCACGCGGATACCCTACTGACTTGTTTCATTCACCCCTACTTTGCTAGTGATACAAGCACTACCAAAGTAAGGAGACTATGAAAGACTACGAGCGACCTAGTTGGGATCAGTATGTTCTTGAACTCACGGAAAAAGTGGCCAGTCGGGCAACGTGTGATCGGGGAAGGGCGGGTTCGATTATTGTGCGGGATAAACGAGTGCTGGCGACAGGGTATGTAGGCTCTCCGTCGGGATTACCGCATTGTGATGATGTGGGGCATATGATGAAGCGGGTCACGGACGAGGAGGAGAACACGCGGCAGCATTGTGTGCGGACTATCCATGCGGAGCAGAATGCTATTTGTCAGGCCGCGCGGTATGGAATTGGAATTGAGGGGGCGAGTCTCTACTGTAAAATGGAGCCTTGTCGAGTCTGCGCGATGCTCATCATTAGCGTGGGAATTTCCAGAGTGGTCTGCCAGAAGCGGTATCATGCGGGTGCGGATACACGAGAACTTTTTGCGCTTGCAGGAGTAGAGCTCAGTGTCATCGAAGACACGGTCGAGCACTACGAGAATCAAGAAGCCGAGTCGCGTTAAGCGCCTCGGCTGCGAGATTCAATTTGTGACGGCTTAGCGATCGACTCGTGCGCCACCACCCTTCATTACTTTCTCCACTTCGTTAAGTGAAGCCATCGATGTATCGCCTGCGGTAGTCATTGCCAGTGCGCCGTGGGCTGCTCCGTAGTTAACTGTTTCGCTTGGGGACTTCCCAGTGAGGAATCCGTAAATAAGGCCAGATGCAAAGCTGTCTCCACCACCGACTCTGTCGAGAATTTCGAGGTCTTCGCGATTAATAGCGGGATAGAATTCGCCATCCTGCCAAAGAATCGCACCCCAATCATTAATAGTCGCAGTTTTTGCGTTCCGAAGCGTAGTGGCAACCGCTTTAAAGTGGGGAAACTCTTCTAAAACCGAAACAATCATTTTTTTGAAATTCCCGGTATCAAGCTTCGAGAGATGCTGATCCATTCCTGGAACACTGAAACCAAGTGCGGCGGTGAAGTCCTCTTCGTTGCCGAGCATCACATCAACGAGCGGAGCGATTTCTCTGTTAATCTTAATCGATTGCTCTGAGCCACCCTGTGCCTTCCAGAGCGAAGGGCGGTAGTTCAAATCGTACGAGATGAGCGTGCCATTGGCGCGCGCGCACTCCATTGCTTCCTTAATTACTGCGGGAGTGCTTTCTGAGAGAGCCGCGTAGATTCCTCCAGTGTGAAACCACCGCGCTCCTTCATGAGCAAAGATTTTCTCCCAATCGATATCTCCTGGTTGGAGGAGAGATGCCGCTGAATAGGCGCGGTCTGATACCCCGAGCGCCGCACGAACGCCGAAGCCGCGTTCGACAAAGTTCAGCCCAATCCGAGCGGCTCTGCCGTAGCCATCATAAGGAATCCATTTTACATGAGAGGTGTCGATACCACCTTGAAGCATAAGGTCTTCAAGGAGTAAGCCGACATCGTTTTGCACACTTGAAGTGACGATTGCCGTGCGCATTCCGAAACACTTTCTCAGTCCGCGAGAGACATTATATTCTCCGCCGCCTTCCCACACTGAGAACGAGCGAGCATTGCGCACACGTCCTTCACCGGGATCAAGGCGTAGCATTACTTCACCAAGAGAAACGCAGTCCCAACGACAATCTTCTTTCGGCTTAATATTCATGTTCGACATGAGAAATCTCCTGTTATTTTTTTGTATGACTTAATTGCGTTTCGGTTTTGCCGCTTTTAGCTTAGTGATGGTAGCGATGGTATCTGCGACACGCTTGGCGATGCCGTCATAGTCCTCTTTTTCCAAAAGTTCCGAAGTAATCAGTTTTGATCCAATGCCACAGCAGACGATTCCCGCATCAAACCATTCTTCAAGGGAACTTGGCGTTGCATCGACTCCGCCCGTAGGCATTAAGGAGGACCAAGGGCAGGGGCCAAGTAAGGATTTTACAAAAGTAGGCCCACCTACCTGCGCTCCTGGAAACACCTTCACAATTTCTGCGCCAAGAGATTCTGCTCTTGCAATTTCAGTGGCGCTTCCACACCCAGGAGAATAGGGAATCTTTCGCCGATTACAGAGTTCCGCCACGTCTTCATTGAGGTTGGGGCCAACCACAAAATTCGCTCCGTCATTAATATAGAGTCCGGCAGTGCTCGCTTCGCTAATTGAGCCTATTCCGGTGATCAGTTGAGGTAGATTTTTGCGACAATGTTTCTCTAAGGCTCTGAATACCTCATAGGCTCCGTCGCCTCGGTTCGTAAACTCGATCAGACGTCCCCCGCCTGCGGCAATCGCTTCGGCGACTTTTATCACCACATCAATGTCGGGATGATAGAAGACAGGAACAAGTCCTGAGTCATACATTGCGTTGAGGGTCTGCATGCGAGTGTAACGCGCCATGCTCTTGCTCTCCTTGTTTGGTGTATGCGCCGGGAATCCGTAACGCCCTTTATTAATCAATAATTGCTGTGCGTATTGTGAGCATTTGACTCTTCTTCTCGCACGTTCTCTTGCTTCTCGTCTCAGCCCTGTGAGCCAAAAATAAGGGAATTTTTGCCGCTTAAGATGGTCGGAAATGAGGAAAAAGTCAAACCCTTGAAAATAATAGTCATTCTGTTTTGCCTAGTGTAGAGTTTTCTCACGGTTCTCGGAAGTGAGAGGCAGTTTTCGGGATACGTTGTAACTATTTCCACGCGACACCGCATGTATTTTCCCCTACGGTCTTCATCCAAAAAGCGGGTCTACTTGTTAGGCTCTCTTCTCGTAGTACTCCTTGCAATCTTCAAAGCAATCTATCTGACGCAGGCCTTCTACGGCAGCTATGAGCTGAAAGTGAT
>CAYGNZ010000492.1:0-2925 GCA_964351345.1 uncultured Bdellovibrionales bacterium
TGCTGAAACACGCACCAAATACCCCCTCCTGTGCTGAACGTATTACTGGGCTCTTTACAGAGGCTGGTTTCCCGACAGGAGTGTTTGAGTCACTCTTTTTGAATAATGAGCAAGCAGAAAATGTAATCGCTGATTCCCGTGTGCGCGGAGTGAGCCTTACCGGAAGTGCTGATGCAGGTCGACTCGTAGCAGCAACTGCGAGTCGTAATTTAAAACCAGTCTTACTTGAGCTTGGTGGCAGCGACCCCTTCATTGTGCTCTCTGATGCAGACATACAGCGAGCGGCTGAAGTTGGTGTTGCCTCCCGCTGCCTCAACGCAGGGCAGGTATGCTGCAGCGCAAAGCGTTTTATTGTGGAACGGGAGGTCTATCCGCGCTTTGTTGAGGCCTTTTTAGACGAAATGGATCGTCAGGTTCTGGGAGACCCGCTCGAATCAGGCGTTGCTATCGGCCCTCTGGCGAGAGCTGATTTACGGGAGAAGCTACGTGAACAAGTCGCAGGTCTTATCAAAGCGGGGGCAAAGGTGCTCACTGAGCAGTCCCCACCTCAGTCAAAGGGATTTTTCTTTGGTCCAACCGTTCTTGAGCTAAAAGGAGAAAACTACGGGCAGTTTAGTGAGGAGCTTTTTGGACCTGTTGCACTGTTGTTTCAAGCTGGATCAGCAGAGGAAACGCTGCGCATCGCAAATTCATCTCGCTATGGTCTTAGCGCATCGGTGTGGAGTCAAAATGCAGACCGTGCGCATCAAGTGGCAACAGGAATTGAGGCAGGAACGATAGTGATTAATGGTGCTCCGACCTCAGATTTCGCGCTGCCCTTTGGCGGGGTGAAAGATTCCGGCTTTGGTAGAGAACTAGGGGAGGAGGGAATTAAAGAGTTTGTTAATACTCAGGCTATTTGGCTTTGAGCTCAGGCCAAGGAGCTAAAAAGTTTTGCGAGGGATTGTAGTAAGGAAGGTTGGGCAGAAGAATCGCGCAGTGCCTTGACAAAGGCGCGCTCCTCTTCGGCTTTCGCTCTTGCTTTTTCGCGTTCTTGCTGCTCGCGACGTTCAAGCTCTCGTTGAGCATTATGAATTTGACCGCCGGCCTTTACCCAGCGCAGAATCTTGCGTAATTCACCACCATCAAGCCACACTCCGCAGCCCTTACAAGTGTCAATCACCACTCCACTACGAGAACCATACAGCTTGCGATTCATTCGTTTATTGCAACTGGGGCAGGGGATGTAGGTCACGGGCCAGTTTTGAATACAGGCTTCTTCCAGCAAGACTGCATCAAGTAGTGCTAAATCCGCTTCGTTTACGTTTGCCGTTGCGCTGCTAATGACAAACTCCAGCTCGTCTGGATCAAAAAATATCCCGAAACATATTTCGCAGCGATCAAGCAAGATAGCTTCGTCCAATGTAACAGTGAGACTGCGTAACGTAGTTTCGTCACAGCGAGGACATTCGAGCTTTCCATGTGCGCCGTGAGAGAGAGAACGGCGAAAGCCTTTTAAATCAGTGTCGTTTTTACGACCGCAATAATGGCAAACGTTAGAGTTTGGCTTCAGAAGTCCACCACAACTTTCACAATCCACGTGTATTTCCCCGTTGTTTCAAGCAGCAGCATTGTGACTACTTGTTTGGATAAGCTAAGGAATTATTTCTGTTAATCCCTAAAATAAGGTAAAAATTGCACCGCTTTGCGCTCGCGGTAAGCGCCTAGTCCCTATAGTATCGACAGCTCAGGCAAGAATCTTTTGGGACTGGACCTCGTCCAGAGCATTCCTTGAGAGCCGTGGAGAATCAAGGAGTGATTGTGGATGAAGCAGAACTAGATAGCGGGGATAGCGCCGGGGTGATCGGCGAGGCTTTGCTTTCATTTGTAGGATTGCTCTTCCTGCTCTCCTGGGTGCGCCTCCTTCTGCTACCAATTGTTCAATTGCAAAACTCGCTGGTGATTTGCGCTGCGCTGCTCTTTTCTCTCACCTTGATACTTCGCACGCAGAGCGGGCGTAGAAGGATAGCTTCAACATTGATATTTTGTATGTCGCTCGCGGCCTGCCTTGTTGCCTCAAGCGCGGTGTTTGATACCTCCTATGATGGTCAGATGTATCATCAGGCTGCCATTTTGCAGCTCGCTTCAGGATGGGATCCCATTCGAGAGCCCACGCTAGGCGAGGCAGATCTTGGCTTAGGAATGAAGCGAATTGCCTTCTTGATACAACACTATCCCAAGGGTTTATGGCTTGCAGCCTCAGCCCTAGTTGAGGTGAGCGGAGATTTAAAGCTTGGAAAGGCGCTGCACTTGCTCGTACTACTCGGAGCAGGTCTTTTGGTATTTTCGGAAACTCGAGCACTAGGAGTTGCAAAAGGTAGGCTATTTTGGCCAATAGTTTTTACGCTTCTGCTCGTAGCGAACCCGATAATCAGCAGTCAACTACTTACGTATTATCACGATGGTATAATCGGCGCGCTTTTTGTCGGCTTATTTTTTCTCTATGTACGCCTCATTCGGAGAGAGTCGCTGACGTCAAAAGTAGGAGCGATCCTCAGCTCTCTACTACTGTTCAATATCAAGTTTACTGCGACGATCTATCTCCTCATTGCGTTTACCGCCGCAGCGATTTGGTTGAGTACCGTTCGACGCGAAAGGTTGAAGTACGTCATGGATGTGCTCATCTCGGCGTCAATTCTTGGGCTATTCGTGCTCGGATTCAATCCTTATGTGAGCAATTTTCGCCAAACGGGAAGCCCTATCTATCCGGTCTCTGATTATCCACTCTCTGGAGTGACTCCTGCTGAGGAGAGTCTCATTCAGGATCAATTGCCTGCGAATTTTGTCCAGGCAAACCGTCTGACTAAGCTCGGTAGTTCGCTATTTTCAGAGAGCGCAAATGTGTTCCGACCAAAAGAGAGCACTCTGAAACTTCCCTTCGTTATC
>CAYGNZ010000493.1:0-2924 GCA_964351345.1 uncultured Bdellovibrionales bacterium
GGGCGAAGTATATTGTTTCCTCGGAGAGGAAACCAGACAACAAATATGCTCCTAAGATTGCCTACCATACTACGGACCGTTGATATATTGAGCGGCACACTTCAATTCCAATACGCGAGCAGACAGGCCACGCCCTCAGCACAAGTCTCAATGGCGAGGCTTCCTTCCCATCGTCGTCAAAAGCAAAAGTTATAAGGCGAAGGAGACAGGAATCTGGCTCCGTAGCGATTCCCCGCAAAACACACCTCTACATGAAGCCTCGCCATTGAGACTTGTGTTGAGGGCGTACCGGATGCGCAAAGACGTCGGTCTAATCCTCTGCGTGCTCTGTGGTAATACCACTCCCCGCCAACGAACATTAGCTATCAGAATCAAGTGAGATGATCTTCTCTCCAGGAAGGTAGTTCTCTGTATTCTCTGGATCTACCGTTGCAAGATTATCTAATATGGTTTTGATCACTGCGCATTCTTTTTGAATGGCACTGACTAAAGTTGGAATTTTTTCAGCGCTTGATTCTTTCGACGTGAGCGCGTTCTCCAGGAGATGGCAGTTTAATAGAATTGTCGTCACAGGTTGACCGAGATTGTGCGCGGCAGCACCGGCCATTTGAGCAGTGACGAGCTTTCGCTCTTGGGCAAGGAGTGTTGCCTGCACGCTTTGTAGTTCTTTTGTTCTTGCCGCAAGGAGATTGGTTAATTTCTTTACTCGCAGCAAAGCTTTTACTCTCGCTCCAAGCTCTCGGTGGTTGAAGGGTTTCGTGAGATAGTCATCGGCTCCCAGCTCAAGGCCTTCAACGACAGAATCGATATCGCTCAGCGCAGTAAGGACCAGGATTGGCACAAAGGGTTCGCGATAGTTTGCTCTAAACCACTTTACAAACTCCTTCCCGTCGACATGCGGCATGCGGATGTCAGTGATAATCAGATCCGGAAGAGCTTTTTCACACTCCGACATTGCAGCGCGACCATCTTCAGCCTCGCGAATTTGATACCCAGAGGATCGAAGCGCATGCGCTGTTACTCCTCGAATATCAATGTCATCTTCGACAAGGAGAATTGACGAAGAAAGTTCCTCGTCTTGTATGTCACTCGTTCCTGGTTTCAAAGTGCTCGCTCGCGCATGCTCATTAGTACGTTCGCATGCTTGAGGAACTGAGAAGCCGCAAGAATGCTAAGGTGCCTAGCATTTAGATGCGGGAAAACTGCTTGGGATCTAGCTTAAAGAAGGATGAGTTTAGAATCGCATAAACTGGTGGAAATCTTCGGTGAAGAGTTTTGGAGTAAGAGTTGGGTCTTGAAGTACCGCATCGACAAGAAAAGCTCTTGTCTCAGCCGATATCCCTAGGTCTGAGCCCAGGCTCTGGCAACAAATTGCGGCGTCAACCACTGCTTCAGCAGCTTTAATTTGGTCTTCAGGACTAATTTCAGCAGCAGCCGAGTCCGGCGCTGGCTGGTTTGTCTTATCTTCCAGACTGCTCGTCTTTTTAATTGGAGACATAAGACGCCTTTGATCTAAGTGAGCACGCTGCTCAGAAATAACCTGCTCCAACTCTAAAGTCTTTTCCTCTCCAAGACAGGAGTTGGGTAAATCTAAGTTCAAATTAAAAGAAGCAATCGCTTTTGCGAAACTCATTTCGACACCTTGAGAGTTAATTAAATAATACCAGTCCGAATCGTAGTTTGTCTCCTACCTAGGCGGTATTCAATAGCCGAAACGCATTAATTTATAAGTCGCTGGAGTGACCGGGGTTTTTCTTATGGTCAAGTTATCGCCGCTTTTACCCTAGTATTCTAAGACCTTGAAATACTTAGTAAACAGCCGCAGCTACAATCCGGCGAGCTTCCGGGTAAAATCCTCTCGTTTTTGGAAACGGCCCCGCAAAAAATCAGTACAGCTAAGAACGTGAGCCCGAAAAATTTGACGTGATTCTGTATCAGGCGCTGCTGCAAGTGCGCGCAATGCTGAAGGCAAAGATTTCAGGAGGGTCTTGAGAACGATGCGACAACGCTGCTTGAAAGTTCCGTAACGAAACCAAAAGAGACGAGAATTGCGATTGTAGTAGTAGACGCTAAACGGCTGCTGCATTTTGGCATCCTCAAAATGATGCCAAATGACACTTTGCGGTTCATAGTGAAGTTTGAAACCAGCCCGGGTCATTCTTGTGCACCAGTCGGTTTCCTCGAAGTACATGAAATACTCTTCGGGCATCAATCCGACTTGGTCAATTGTGCTGAAAGGCACAAGCATAGAGCATCCAGGAAGGTAATCGGTTTCGACTGCTTGTTGAAACTGCCCCTCATCCACCAAAGCGTTGCCTCGCATGGAAAGTCGCTGAGCCTCAAAATCTATCTCCGCACCTGCTGACCAAATACGGTGCTGAGCAACACTTGCAGCATCCTGCTCCGGTGCATAGAGCACTTTACTGCCGCTTGCTGCAATGTGCTCAGAGCTGTGGAGTGAGTGTACGAGCTCACTCAGGGAAGAGGGAGAAACACTTGTATCGGGATTCAATAGCCACACTGCCTCCGCACCGTGGACTCTTGCATTACAAATCCCAACGTTATTGGCCGCAGCAAATCCTCGATTTTCTGGGTTCAGTAGGAGTAGTTCTATTTCTTGTGCGTACCGACTATTCTGAAGTGCAACACCAGAACCGTCAGTTGAACCATTATCAACCACAACGATAAAATAATTTCGATACTCCAGAGCACGCAAAGACTCCAAGCAGCGCACGGTGTCATCGAAGCAATTATAGTGGACCAGAACAATGCCTATTCGTTGCTCGGCTCTCTCTTGCATGACGACCTGCGACGTATCAAAATTTTCTCTTATAGATTCCCTAGGCATGGATGCGCTCATTCTCGAGTACACTTTTTCTCGTCTCAAAAAACGCAAGAAGGTTTAGAGCCTAGCGTGATTTTGC
>CAYGNZ010000494.1:0-2912 GCA_964351345.1 uncultured Bdellovibrionales bacterium
TGCAGGGGCCCGGCGAGAGTACGATATGCTGTGGTTTGAGGCGGGCAATTTCCTCTAGACTGATTTTGTCATTTCGCTTGACCACTATTTCGCGTTCAGCATGACTCACCTCGCCAATGTATTGGAGCAAGTTGTAAGTAAAAGAGTCGTAGTTATCGATGATGAGGATCATGCGGCAAGTCGCTGCTCAAGAGAGCTAATTGCTTGAAGAAGTGAGCGAGCTTTCCAGAGGCATTCTTCATACTCGCGTTCAGCTACCGAGTCATATACGATACCTGCTCCGACAGAGATAAAACTTGCCTCACGTTCAAGCACGGCAGTGCGAATCGCTACTGCGGCATCCAGAAACCCATCAAACCCTAAGACAAGCAAGGCGCCACCAAAAAAACCACGATGCGCCTCTTCAAGCTCGGCGATAATCTCCATAGCCCGTATTTTAGGAGTGCCCGTGAGAGTGGCAATAGGGAAGGCTGCACAGAGCGCATCGAGTGAGCAATATTCATCCAAGAGAATACCTTCTACTTCCGATACTAAATGATATACGTCTCGGTAGGGCTCTACGCTTAGTAGTTCTTTTACTTTCACTGAGCCAATTTCCGCGCTTCGGCCAATATCGTTGCGGACATGGTCAACGAGCATTACATGTTCTGCCCGTTCCTTTTCGTCTTCCCAAAAGCGAGCGGCAATTGCCTCCAGCTCCTCATTCTTTGAATTTCGGGGATAGGTGCCCGCCACAAGCCGCATGGAGACTACTTGTTGAGCCCCCTTGTCAGTCTTTAGGCAGCGCAGCATTGACTCCGGAGAAGCTCCGACAATGTGTCCGCCCTGCCACGGAAAAAGAAAGTGGTATGGTGAGGGGTTGTTTGTGCGAAGGGCGTGGTAGAGCTCGAGCGTGTCAATGCGTTGACTGAGTTTAAGTCGATTTGCAAGCACCACTTGAACAATGTCACCCGCGGCGATGTAGTCTTGCGCGCGTGATACCATTTGCACGAATTCGTCTTTGCTACGAAGAATTTCCACATCGTCAAGCAGTGATGGAGAAAAGCTTGAAGTATCAACACGCGATTCGCTTCGAGTTGTTTGCGCGAATTGGCTCGCTGCTGTTCTCAACGACTGGAGTTCAAAAAAACTTTCTTTGTCGCTTGGCCATTGAATGTGCAGTAGGAGTTCTTGTGTGCGATCGAGCACAATAAGCGAGTGAATGTAGTGAAGGATCGAAGCAGGCTGTCGAGGATGTTGAGTGGCGCCGGCTATTTGTTCAAATTTGGTTCCTGCATCATACGACAAGGCTGCAATAGCTCCGCCGATGAAGGATGGAAGTTCGAGACCAAATTCAGCTGCACACTGAGAAGGAGTCGCGTAGTGCCGAGTAGATTCGAGCATCACCCGTGCCGACTCTAAGGGGTCAGTCGATCTACGGTGGCTTACCTCTTGATTATTTCGTAACTGAGTCAGCTCTTCCCCTTGATACACGGAGGTGTCTGAGCAATCGAGTGCGATGAAGGCGTAGCGATGTTCATCGCGGGCAAGATCGTTGCCGCTCTTTGGTATTCGCGAAGACTCCCACAGCGCATACGGACTCGTGGGTGCGATCGCCTCTATAACTTCAGATAAAGAAGTGCCGCTCCAAGGAATTGAAGTAATAGTGGGGTATAGGATGTCGACAGCGGCGCCCATGTGATGATTTGTCTCTGTTTTTTTCTCAGCCAATTCGGTTCTACAGGCTCACACTATAAATCCCGATAGGTCGGAGTGCTTTTTTATCGGATGTTGAGCTCCATGGCTAGCGATAGGCGCTGAAAACCCTTAACTTCCTGGGAATTCTCAACCTCTCGGCGCAATCCCGTGATAGTTGAGCTGATTTCCATAGCAAGTTCCTCCGCGCGAGATGGAAGCACTTACTCTTAAGGCCTATGCGAAGCATATCGCGGAGGAGAAATCCTTTTGAGGCCACCCAGTAGGTTGGCTCCCACTGCGGCTGGAACTTGTCCTTAAAAGAGTAGAGGCCAGAGAAATCGTAACTTGGATACAGCGACCAAGGAACGGCAGATTGTAGCAAGCGATGAAGCGTAGAATTAGTCGAAAGCGATTGGGTGTTCTGAGAAAAAGGAACCTCCCCAAGGGAGAAGCGCGTTGCACCCTCAGAAGAAAGTTTCGCGATTATTCGCGAGAGTAGTAGTTCCATCGTACCGCTTGGCGCCGACGTTGTTCGCAAAAGAATCTCCGAATGCCAGGCATCACTTGCGTAGCGAGTTAAAGAAACAAATGCTTGAGGAAGAGCGCAGTCCTGCTCGATGGCGCAAAACATACGCTCATTCTCTTGCGGAACAGTTCGAAAAAGAAATCGTAGCTGCGGACTCTTGCCGTAAGGGCTTTTACTCATTAACTCCTGAAGTAGAGCTTGAGGGTTATGGCAATCTTGAAGTTCAGTCACTCGAAGGAAACGAGCGGCTCGCCGTGAAAGAGCCTGCACCTGAGCAGGAAGAGATCGAGAGAGCTTGAGGGTGGCGTGAGAGCCAAGAGAGAATGAATGCTCCGCTGGCAAACCAAGACAAGCAACAACAGCACGCGAACAGCCGCGCGCGCACCAGCCGTTTGGGAAGCGCTTGTTACAGTATTCAAGAAGTTCTACCAGGGGGAGCTGGAAGGGAATATCCGCTTGATAGATCCATACCCGCCCCCCGCCAAGAGCCAGTGTTTTTAGCTGCGGTGATTTTGTTTCAGTTCGATGCCAGCTAAGAGGCAAATCCTCGGAAAAGGCAGCGGAGATAGTATCTTCAGTCCCCCGAGTAGATGACTCTTTACACAATGGCGCCATGAGAGAAGAATCCATAGGACAACTTTTTTCGCGATTAAACGATTAGTAGTTCAGCATTAAGCAGAATGATTCGTCAATGGAGGCGAACAATCGT
>CAYGNZ010000495.1:0-2903 GCA_964351345.1 uncultured Bdellovibrionales bacterium
TGTCATTTGGAAGGTTCGCAAGTCGCCCGGAACCTGTTTTCGATAATAGGAAACGTCCCCTTTTTCTCCCCGAGAAATGTCGGAGGTTGGGAGAAAGACTCTTTCAACCTTTTTGACTTTGTCGATCGGCTGTCCTTTTTTTAACGGACACAGCAGAAACGAAACAAAGTCAAACCGACACGATTCTAACCAAACTTTTTTGGGTTAAACAGTAGCTCAACCTCTAACGAGGCGTCATCGACCTCTATATCGACTGCGCCGGAATCGTTTTCATCTGGCCGATAAATTCGCTGCGATGCGATGCGCTCCATCAGACTCCTCAGCAAAACATCATCGCTAAGCCACCGACCTAGCTCATCGTTCATCGCTCTCGAAAGCGTTCCGAGATCAACGCACTTTTGGAGCAATTCCCGAAGCCTCGGCATCCCTTGCTCCGTCAGATGTTTTTTCCCGGCTTTGAACTGCTCCTCCGAGCAGACAGTAACTCCGAAACAAAGTTTAATCGCTTGAATTGAATCCTCATTCAATTCAATTGACGATTCGAACTCTTCGTATCCAAACTTACCAAACGAAAGCTTCGCTAAAAGGTATATCCTCATAGCGCACCACCTTTCACCAGTTTAACCGCACTGGCAGCGCTTTCCCCAAAGGGAACAACTCTTGTCCCTTATACTCTCTCGGCATAAGGGACAAGAGTTGAAGCGCTCTGTGAACCTATTGAATATCTCTCTCCCACCTCCAAAGCTGATTTTTATAGCACTAATCAGCTTTGAAGCTGAGACGAACATCTACAGAACAAGAAAAAGAAAAGAACGTTTGGGACGGCAACTTTCGCTCTATCCCTGTATGGCGTTATTGCTGCTAACTGAAAAGGAGTGACAAAAAGAGGGAATCCACAGAGAGTTGTGAAGAAGACTAGCTAGAGATCAAAACCCATAGATAGCGACCCAGAGCAGTTGTGCCGTTATAAACCGTTTCAGGTCAGGCGCGAAAAGGGCCATGATGTCGAGACCTTGTATCTAGCAAGTTAAATGGAATTAAAGCTACACAAGTGCTCTGAGTCTATGTTTTGGAACCTGCTTCGGAGAATTGGAGACGTCCCCTATTTTTTTGTTGTGCTGGTTTTCGTAGTATTTCCGCTTAGGGACAGAAGGAACTGTCCCCCCCTTAACTAAGTCCCTTCCAGCCTACCAGAAATCCGTTGGGCCGTCCGCTCCATCTTTTTGTTATCTGCCGGTTACCTGGCTGAGTACCAGTATTTCTGGATCTCATCCAAACGAAAAAAGCGCTCTTTTTCAGATTTGTTAGCTGATTCGCGTTCGACAAAGAGGTGCCAATCGCGCGGTCCAAAAATATCGATGAAAGTGTCCCTTGCTTCACGATCGGCATCAAATTCGTCAAGGTTGTTCTTGTAATTTGGATCGACTTTATGCCATCGATGAGCATTCAGCATCCAATCTCGAAAGTCTTCGTTATGTTGAGATATATTTGGATCATATAGCTGACGATAGTGTTGGCATTCGTGAGCATATCGAAAAACCAGTCTCTGTGGACACCCAGCGACTATGTCTTTCGGAATCCATATAAAATGGCTCCATGTGGGTTTATCTAGATAGACTTTGATTTCGGCAGGTGTATTGGGCTCTTTAGTTCCACGGTCGGTGTAGAATGCATCATTTTTAAACTCGCCAAGCTCAAAATCACGAAACTCAAACAAAACCCAGAGACCGACATCTGGTGTAACTAGCCGACGTTCGACATGAAGGAGGTAAGCTAACGTTTCTTCGTCAGAGACTGAGGGCCTGAAATACTCGTTTTTCGGCATCGGGCTGCAAGGCAGATAACGGTTTAGGTGAGCGGCGGTCCATCTCCGCTCGCTCGGCTAATACCCGCGCAATTATAGACCACTGCTCAGCCGTCCGCTCGATCTTTTTGTTATGCAGCAAACAACTCCTTTGAAGCGGCCGCACTCGATCCAATCTAGTAGTAGTTCTGCGCCACAAAGGAAATGGCACCTGTGCTAGAATCAAACACTCCGATTCTATAATGATCGAACTTGCGGTCGGTTACCTCCTCGCATGGCAACCTTCTGGGCTTCGAGCCACTCCTGGCTGTGTAGACTACATTACAATAGAACATTCCGTCTTGAACGTTGGGTAATCCGCTCTTCGGATGGAGCACTGCAATTGGGGGCATCTTGAAGTTGCTTATTACTGAAGGGAGCGGCAAAGCGTGCCACCCTTTCGAAGTGAGCACTGTCTTCAGTTCGTCGATTTTGTCTTTAGAGCGCTCAAATCCCCCAACAAGTCTTAAACCTTCTCGTCCGAACATGCTGCGCGGAGTATACTCGCCGCCCGTCATTTCGGAGAGCACTGCAAAATCGGGGATCGCCAGCTCTGCACGGATCTTCGCTTCATCTTTCTGTCTTGCCAGTCTGTTCTTTTCTTCGAGGGACTCAGAGGTCCCATCGGAACAGCTAAGAAAAGCAAGTAGAAGCAGGGTGATAGTTAAGACGTTCATATCGCAGGGTAGCCGCTGCATAACATAATAGTGGAGCGGATCAGGCTCCATCAAATTTACGCTGCCATATTGCCTCGAAATCCGCATATCGTCCAACGCACCCTTCATGAACGCTAGGCAGCTGCCTCGATATTTCTCAAGATTTCAGCGCCTTACAACTTTCGCACGGACAAGCGAAGAATTCGCTGTTTCCGTATATTGTCCATCATGCGTGATATTTTCCGATAGTATTGAACGGACGATATACGGAATCGCTAGCTCGTTCCTAAACTCTCGGAACAATCCAGACCCAAGCCCCTCGTTGAAACCTTAGTCGCGAGGTTTCCTTCCCATCGTCGCCTAAAGCAATAGCTGCAAAGTGTAGGAGACAGGTATCTGGCTCC
>CAYGNZ010000496.1:0-2893 GCA_964351345.1 uncultured Bdellovibrionales bacterium
CTACCGAAGTTCGTACCCAAGCCTCTATGATTGAGGTGGAGAATTCAGAACAATCAACTTCTGCTGATGCTCGCACTGAGGTAAATGTTGAGAAGTCTGAAGATAGCGCTGTTACAGAACAGTAAGGCGATGTACTAAGAGATCGGCAGAGGTTCTCTGAATTTCTGTGTTGTCTCCTAGCGCATATCTTTGAAGCGGTTCTCCCCCTGGGGCCTGCATTGGCCGCTTCAACTTGGCAAGGTCACAAGGAGGTGGCCGCTGTCTTGGAATGAGCTCTGCTCTCAAGTAGCCAAGGCCGCACTACTGCA
The DNA here is from genome assembly GCA_964351345.1 of uncultured Bdellovibrionales bacterium. Lineage (GTDB taxonomy): Bacteria > Bdellovibrionota_C > UBA2361 > SZUA-149 > SZUA-149 > SZUA-149. Next base: position 309 of record CAYGNZ010000496.1, read on the forward strand.
TTTACGTTTAGGCTGCCTTAACGTGCAGTGCCTTAAGGTTCACGTTTTACTGCTCGAAAGGACTGTGAGCGTCGTGAGACCTCTTCTTCTAATCTCATCCAAATTTCCCCCAGCACGAGGCCTTTTACAGACGCCGTCCTCCTCAGCGAGCATTCAACAGATTCACTTCTCATCTCCAGGGAATAAGCCCCTAAAACTACAGCACTTATTTGCTTGAAAAACAGCACTCCAGTTTCTCCTTTTTCACGACGATTAGAACTCTAGTTGTTTAAAAAGGAATCGCCGCAGCTAGGTCTACGGCAATGCGAAGTAGGTTGTGTATGGGTGTGTGCAGTATTTTTGCGCCCGCAGTCAGGTTTTTTAAGGGGGTTTGCGCATCAACGCTTTGCGTGGTGCTTCTCACCGTTTGCCTCCTCATTCTTTCGCCAGGCAGTGCACTTGCAAACCCTGATGCAGTCGCTGGCGAATTCATCATCAAGTTTTCTCCACAAAAAAGAGCGGCGGCGAGTCCCAACGAGCGAAGAGTAGCTCGTTCCACTTTGGGAGTAGAAGTACTGCGCGATAACTTTGTCAGCGGTTCTCAACTTGTTCGGGTTCGGGAGAATCGAACAATGAATCATGCCTATGCCAAGGAACTACTCGCCTCGGGATTGGTAGACTACATCGAGCCGAATTTTGTTGTCTCCACCTTTCAAACTCAGCCCAATGATCCCGGCTTTGATTCGCTTTGGGGTCTAGATAACCAAGCACAGACCGGTGGAACCTTGGACGTTGATATCGATGCGCCCGAGGCCTGGGATTTGTTTACCGGTAGTGAGGAGGTGGTCGTCGGAGTCGTTGATACGGGGGTGAATTACCTACATCCCGACCTTGCGGAAGTCATGTGGCGAAATCCGAACGAAATTCCAGGCAACGGACTTGATGATGATGGCAACGGCGTTATCGATGATATTCATGGCTATAGTGCATCCTCTCAGAGCGGTGATCCCTTTGATCAAAACGGACATGGAACACATTGTGCGGGCACCATTGGAGCGCAAGGCAATAATGGCGTGGGGGTAGCAGGCGTAAACTGGAATGTACGAATCATGGCGCTTCAGTTCCTCGACGGTTCTGGCTTTGGTAGTACGCAGGGAGCGATTGAAGCGATTGAGTACGCGATTTCAATGAAAAATCGCGGGGTGAATCTTCGAGTGCTCAGTAATTCCTGGGGTGGCGGCGGACACTCTCAGGCACTTCGAGACGTTATTGAAGAGGCAGAAAGCGCAGGAATACTCTTCGTCGCGGCGGCCGGAAATGACGGACGGGACAATGATTTCGAAGCGACCTATCCCGCTAACTACGACCTCGAGAATGTGATCTCAGTTGCAGCCGTTGATCATGATGGCAATCTTGCTTCTTTTTCCAATTACGGAGCGGCGAGTGTTGATGTTGCAGCGCCCGGGGTAGACATTCTGAGCACTAGTTTAGGAGAAGGATATGTCAGTTTGAGGGGAACCTCGATGGCCACTCCGCACGTGAGCGGAATCGCGGCACTCGTGCTCGGTCGTGAGCCGACGCTGAGTCTGAGCGAGCTTCGTCAGCGAATCACGCAAACCGTTAAACTACTGCCCTCATTAGATGGCACTATGGCTTCCCCAGGAATCGTCAGCGCTCGCAATGCTCTGACCAATGCTCGGGCTCCCTTGCCGCCTGCTCCACCAACGGTGAATTATTCCAGTCGAAGCGCAAGCTACAACTTTGATCAGGACTTTGGTGCCCTCGTGCTCTCGGCAGATGATAGTTACACAGCGACAGAGCTTGGGTTTGAATTCCCCTTTTACGGAAAAGGCTTTAGCCGAATCGCAATCTCTTCCAACGGTCGCCTCGTCCCGCTCAACGAAGGGCAGGCCGTTCCCAGCGGCAGCGACTACAGTAACCGAATGCTTGCGGGGATAAGCCCCTACCATGATGACTTAGTCCCCTCTCCTATTTCTAGCGCAGAGGCTGGGGTGTGGTTCAAAACCGACGCGCTCTCTGCGACGATTACCTGGGTTGCGGCAAGCTATGCCCAGCGGGCGAGTTCAGATCCTGAGGCAGAAATTCGATTTCAGGTAACACTTCGTCGCGACGGGGGAATTGAATTTCACTATGCGGACACCTTTACTGGGAATGCCTCATTTGATTACGGAGCGAGTGCGACCATCGGTGTGAGTCCAGTGTCCACCACTCGTGGCAACACCATCGAATACTCGCACAACTCAGCAAACAGTGCTGCCCTAGGGAATGGTCGTGCGCTTGCCTTTAGTAAAGAGCGTAGCACCGCACTCCATGACTATGATGGAGATGGAAAGAGCGATATCGCTGTGTGGAGACCATCAACCGGAATGTGGTTCATCTTAGAATCATCAACGAATTTTAGCTTTGCAGAACATAAAATGTTCCAGATGGGTTTAAGCGGCGACATCCCTCTTTCTGGTGATTACGACGGCGACGGACGAGCGGATCTTGTTATCTGGCGACCATCGGACGGTACGTGGTACTTGCGTGAGTCTTCATCGGAGTTTCTCACGATGCGAGCCATACAGTGGGGCTTGCCGGGAGAC
>CAYGNZ010000497.1:0-1875 GCA_964351345.1 uncultured Bdellovibrionales bacterium
GACTGTGCCATCGCCATAATTTGACCACTATCAGCGTCCATCACGATCCCATACACCTCTTTCGCACCGGTGGAGGCCTTTGCGGAGCTGAACTCACGCTCAACGATCCCTTGAATCACAGAGTCGATGCTCACTCGTAGGTCATTGCCCTGCCTGCGGATCGTGGCCCTTGTGTTCTCAGAGGCTTCTGCGTCCTTAATCAGTGAGAAACCGCCAAAACTTGAAAGGAGATTGGTCGTGGACAGGGCAGCCGGAGTTGAGGGAAGGCTGACAAAATTTCCCCGTGCATCTCTTCGTAGCGCGATGGTTTGTTGCTGGGCTTGTAGTTGTTCGTTGAATTGTTGCTCAAGTCCCGAGAGACCAAATCCATCAGTGCCGACGAGGCCCACGAGCGTGCTTGTTGCTTTTTGCTCTGGGTAGACTCGCTTGAACTCGTCAAAGACAGAGATGCCGTTGAGTCCAAGTCGTTCAAGTTGTTCTTTCTTCTCGTAGTCCAGTCCCCTGGCAAGCCAGACGAAACTTTTGTCACTTGCGACCGCCTGCGAAAGGCTTTCATCGCCCTCATCGAGCACAGTGGCAAGAGCCTCAACGAGCGCGTCTTTATCTTTTACTTGTCGTGGATGTACCGCGAGCGATACCGCGGGGACCGAAGCAGCTAAGGTTCGACCAACTGAGTCGTAAATACTCCCTCGCGCTCCCTGAATGGTCAGGCTCGTTTGATGTTGTTTTGAAGCAATCGTGAGCCATCGTTGATGCTCGACTCCTTGTAGGCTGACCAAACGATAGGATAATCCACACGCGGTACAAATTGCGAGCACCGAGAGGGTCCAAACTCGAGCAACCCGCGAACGTTCACTTACTCCCTCCTCGCTACTGGCACCTGAGGTGGCCGTTTCTTCAAGTAAGGCGAGCGCGCAGGCGCTAGCGAAGATTTGTTGCAGAGAGGCAGTAAGGGTTCCGAGCAAGCCCTCAATGCTTCGGCTCGCCGGAGCGCGTGTAGCCGATACTCGCCGCTTTGTGCGAGGTGGTCGCTGACCTGCTGCTTTTGCTATTGCGGAGGTTCTCTTGGAGACTTGCTGACGTCTCATCAGCCGGAGTGAGTTATTTGGACTATACATTATGCGCTCTCAGAAATTGTGCGAATAAATTGGGGAGTAAGAGGTATCATGTTGAGATTCCTCTTGGCTTGAATTCTAATTGCGTTCGGACTCGATTTCATTGACCAATCAAGCCGAACCGCTCGCAAACGCTCATCGTTACTGACCAAGGTTTGGCGAATCTGTTCGAGTTCATAACTTGAGTTAAGAATAGTGATTCGTACCCAAACTTGCGCAAGCAATACGATGAACAAAAGAACAGGGAGAAATAGCTTTGAGGTGCGACGATCCGCGCTTCGACGTTGCGCTTGTTGGGTGTCGAACCAGTCTTTCTGGATTAGGGTTGGGTTGTAAACGTGCGTACTCATACTTCTGACCTCTGTGCCGTGGTCACGGCAGACTTCTCAAATACACGTAGTCGAGCGCTACGGGCTCTTGGGTTTGACGCGATTTCATCTGAAGAGGGCACGATTGCTTTTCGAGTGAGCAATTCGCCTATTGCCAGTTCGTGGAGCGGCAGCTTCCGCGCCCCCGGTTCGGTGCGTGACCACGCTCGAAGTGTTCGCGCAACGACTTTATCCTCAAGTGAATGAAAACTAATAATTGCCAATCGCCCCGCAGGCGCCAAGTATGGCAAGGCGTTTTGGAGAAATTGCTCAATCGCTTCAAACTCTGCATTTACGGCAACGCGAAGCGCTTGAAAGGGAACCGTCGCTGGGTGCTGTCCGGCTTTCGCTCGGCGCTGTAGCTTGCCTCTTCGTAGAGCACGGATACAAAC
>CAYGNZ010000497.1:1885-2892 GCA_964351345.1 uncultured Bdellovibrionales bacterium
CGTGATGGGTCGAGAGGCGATTACCTCTTTTGCGAGTACGGTGGTGAGATCGTTGAGGCCACCCGTGCGAAAGATTCTCGCAAGCTCACTTTGCGTCGCTTCATTGAGAATATCGGCAGCGGTCTTTCCACTACTTTGATCCATTCGCATATCCAGTGGGCCGCTGGCATGGAAGGAGAATCCACGTGAATCAAGATCGAGTTGGTCGCTTGAGATTCCTAAGTCCAGAAGCATGCAGTCAAATTGCAGCGGTGAGTCTGCCTGCTGTAGTGAATCAGGCACATCGTCTGGGAGTTTAGAGAGCACGGTTGCAAGCTGCGCAAAGGAGGCTTGGGTCAACCAGATGCGGTCGGCGTAGCTACGGAGACGTTCCTTACAGCGAGCGATAGCCACTGCGTCCCGATCAAAGCCAACAAGTGTTGCGGTAGAAAACTCAGAAAGTAATGCCTCCGCATGCCCTCCTCCACCGAGCGTTCCGTCGAAAACAAAACGAGGCTCTTTATCACGAAAGGCGCTGAGGACTTCTTCCAGGAGAACAGGAGTGTGCACAGTGCTCGTGAGGTTTTCCGCGTTCATCTAAATATCTACGTCCGTGAAAAGCCCCGGGTTTTCCAAAAGAGCAACTTCTGCCTCTTGAAATACAAGCTCCCAAACGCGCTTGTCCCAAATTCTAAAACCGTGCAAGGACGCGGTATACACCACATCTTTCTCAAGCCCTGCGTAGTTGCGCAGATGCTGTGGAATATTAATCCGACCACTACTATCCAACGTGCACACCGCAGCTCTTGCGAGATAGAAATTTTCTAACTTCCGAACTTGAGGATCAAATCGACTTCGGCTGCGAAGTTTGTCTTCAAACACCTGCCAAGCGCCAAGAGAGAAGCCATCAAGGCAGCGAGCCCCATCAGTAATAAAATTTGTCAGCACTACTTCTTGCGGGCTGTCGGCTGAGATTGCCTTGCGAAAAGGTGCAGGAATACTAACCCGACCCTTTTCATCGAGAGCAT
>CAYGNZ010000498.1:0-2885 GCA_964351345.1 uncultured Bdellovibrionales bacterium
TCCACGTATCTCTGGGAAATGGAGATGGTAGCTTCAATGCGGCTGCTTCATTCACGAACGGCTCGTTATCATACAGAATAGAGGTCGCTGATTTTAACCGAGACGGGTTTATTGATATCGCCTCCGCTCACGGTGACGCGAGTAGTTTTGGCATCAGCTTAGGGAATGGCGATGGGAGTTTTTCCACATTCGCGAGTTATTCATTAGCTGCTGATCCGATCGACATTATAGCCGCAGACTTCAATGGTGACGATATCATTGATCTCGCTGTCACTAGCTTTTCTGCTGACTCGGTTTCCCTACTCATCGGAGTGGGTGATGGAACTTTCGCAGCGGAAAAATCGTTTTCTGCAGGAAACGGAACTCTCGAGCTAACCGCAGGGGACTACAACGGAGACGGAAAAATGGATGTCGCTGCAGCAAACTATTCCGATGACAATATTAGTGTTTTTCTGGGCACTGGAAACGGCGAACTTGGAGCTGCGACTAATTTCTCGACCGGAAATAACCCGACGACTATTCATTCGGGTGATCTGAATGGAGATGGTGTCCTCGATTTAATTTCTGCTGCCTACAGCGACTCAACTGTCAATGTGTTGCTCGGAAATCAAGACGGTAGTTTTTCCGCAGCTTCTAGTTTCGCCAGCGGTTCGTTTACGCGATCATCAGTGCTTGCCGATTTCAATCAAGATGGCGTGCTTGATGTTTTTACCACAGGATCGCTTCCTTCAACCGAATCGCTACTCCTTGGAGAAACCACCTCGGGAGTCGCTCCCTTGCTGGATTTCTCCTTGAAGACTCAAGTAGAAGCTCGCCAAACACTACCCGTATTTAAACAAAAGATCGCACAGCTCGCTGCACAAAGAGGAACCATTGGAGCGTTTGAAGCGCGGCTTTCGACCGCAATAGCAACGACTCGAGTAGCCACTGAAAATTTCGCTTCGGCTCGGAGCCAGATTGAAGACGCAGATGTAGCCATCGAATCTGCGCGGCTTGTCCGAAGTCAAATATTACAACAAGCGGGCGCATCAATACTTGCTCAAGCAAATCAAGGCCCTGCGCTTGCTCTAGGTTTGCTCGGATAGAAGTGGAAAACTAAATGTTGGTAGCAGGTAAGAATAACGAAGGCAGTAGCTTGCTTTCCCAAAAGTACCTGTATCATCGCTGCTGCGCTGCTCAATTTCCGCTTTAGGAGTCAAAAATAGATGTATAATTTCACTGTCTCCGAAAATTCTTTTCGCCCAACAAGTCTAATCAAAGAGCAGCCCCCCTGGTGGGCTTACGCATTGAAACCCAGGGTATAAAGCTATGATTTGACACTAGCTTTCCCTGAACAAGTATTCGAAATCCTTCAGCGGGTGTCACTCTCGAAACGCCTAGGGGCATAACAACCGAAATCCCAAGTAATATATTCGGCTTGGCTGCTCCTTCTTATTCTGACTATGAAATAGCTAACTACTGGTTTTTACTGAGGGAAGACTCTCTACTTCAGTAAGAGCCAGTGGTTGCGCTCTTGAGGTTCTTACCCGTTTTAATCTTGATACGTGAAAGTACGTGAAAGGATGAGAGTTAGATGAACGAGCCGTGGAACACGGTTGTTGAGCAGTATGGATTCCTGCTGGATCAAGCGGAGCTCATTACATTGCGCGACGGGAAGAGGTACGTTGATGCACAACACCTTGATTTGAAAAGCGTTGACGCTCTACTTCTCCAGCTTCCCGCATCGGTCAGGCTCTCTCCGGGCAGCATTGGCGGACATCAAACGGTTTCCTTCGTTCTACAAGACAACGAAGGGAACGTCCTTTGTCGATGCGCTCCACCGAAGAAGCAGGAGACCAACTGGATTGGCTCCTCGGTCGCAGAGGAGCTGTGTCGTCTCGGAGAGAAAGCTTCCGACGTTGCCTACTTGCTAGTCATCACAGAAAATATTGACCCGGAGGATTTTCCTGTTAAGAACGTGTCTGTTCACTACCAGGGAGAGTTGCTTTGCGAACTCCTCCAAGAGGAGCTTCGTTTCTGGAGACGTATCATCGAGATGAAAGAATGAGGATCTTTTTGGACTACTTCGATCAGTTGAAGTAGGGGTTTTCCCAGAGCGCAACTGCGCTCTTCCTATCGTTTCCCACTTCCATCAAATTAGAAATAACACCCAAGATTATTACACCAAACATCGCTTCGAATCGAGCTTGCGCGCCCTCCTTCGGTTCGCGAGAACTTTAACGAAAACAAAAAAGCCCCATCAACAAAAGTTGATGGGGCTTGCAAAGAAACTAAAAACCCAGGTAGCGACCTACTTTCCCGAAAGTATCAGTATCATCGGCGCTGAAGAGCTTAACTGCTGTGTTCGGAATGGGAACAGGTGTGACCTCTTCGCTATAGCCACCTGGGAAATCCTTGGTGCAATCTGACACCGAAAGATGAGCACGATTGAAAAATAAGAAACATCTCAATTTCGTAAGCACACTCAAGAGACCTTAGAGTGCCACTCCCCGTCCTGTCGGTAACGATTAGCTTTGCGACAGGGGTTGGAGATAAAAAAGAGAGAAAATGAAGGCTCACGGCTTATTAGTACTAGTCAGCTACATGCATTACTGCACTTCCACCTCTAGCCTATCAACGTCATGGTCTATGACGAGCCTTAAGTCCTCCGAAGAGGAAGGGAAAACTAGTCTTAGGGTTGGCTTCCCGCTTAGATGCTTTCAGCGGTTATCCATTCCATGCGTAGCTACCCAGCTATGCTCTTGGTAGAACAACTGGTACACCAGAGGCATGTCCATTCCGGTCCTCTCGTACTAGGAACAGCTTCCCTCAATTTTCCTACGCCCACAGCAGATAGGGACCGAACTGTCTCACGACGTTCTAAACCCAGCTCGCGTGCCACTTTC
>CAYGNZ010000499.1:0-2851 GCA_964351345.1 uncultured Bdellovibrionales bacterium
TTCTTTTTCTCGTTGACAGAAGCCTCTCTGTCTGCTGAAGAGGCGCCGGCAGTGCTGCGCCTTGTCTTGGTTGACGCGGCGACTGATAGAGATCTTTTCGAACTTAAAGACGGAGCGACGTTCTCGCTTAGCGAAAGTTCCAAGAAGCAGTTTAATGTTCGTGCGGAGACGAGTTCGGCGGTGACGAAAGTGGTGTTTCAGCTTAACTCCCATACGCATTTTCGCGAGGAAAGCGCTGCGCCCTTTGCCCTCGCCGGCGACTCTCAGGGAGATTATCGCGTCTGGAATCCGCGCCTCGGTGAAAATCTTATCGTGGCTGAGCCTTTGCAGGGCGAGAACTCAGGGGAGCCGTATCGTGTGAAGTTTACGGTGGTCGAAGAGGGGGCTGCTGAAACGGAGGAAGAATCTGCGCAGGACGTCGTGCAAGCAGACAGTGAGGCTTCTGAAGCAACTACTCCTGAAAATGAAGAAGTAAGTGCGCCGCCGGAAGAGCTTGCGTTGAAAGACGAAACCGCTTCGACTGAGTCCTCATCCTCATCCTCATCCTTATCCTCCTCCGGTGTCCCCTCGAAAGTGGACGACGAGCCGGCAGCGGCAGCGTCTTCCGCTCCGGCAGCCCCGGCACCCTTAGAGTCGCCTGAGGAACTTGCCGCTGCACCCGTGGCCGTTCCTCCTCCGCTCGAGTCGGCAAAGTCCTCTGCCAAAGCTAAACCCGGCAACACTCGCGAAGTCATGTTTCATCTTGGGCCAAGGGAGCGATTCCTTCTACCGGCGAGTGTTTAACGATCTTTGACAATAAGAGCCTTGAGTTAAAGGTTATTTGTAATCACAACCTCAAAAGCGCCAAAGAAGCGGTGCTGGCAATCAGTCCCGACGGATTGGCGGCCCGAGCGGTCTGTGCGCTGGGTATGCCTTCTAGTCCGGTGGTTCAGACCTGCGCGCTCGACCCAAGTCAGTTAGAGGCCTTTCGAACCGGGAGAATGTACGTTGGAATCAGCGGTGCAGATGGGGGCTTACGTGGCTGGGTTCGATAGCCCCCAAATCAACTAAAACATTCGTTGTTATAGCTGAAAAATTGCGATACGAATGAAGTGCTTAGGTACTTCATCGAGCTTTCAGTAGCTCGAAAAACTACCGCCGCGTTTCAAGGTGTTACATCGATGCTCCGGCGTAGGTTCCAAGCCGCCGGTCCTGTGTCTCTCCATCGGGCAGTTTTCTAATGAGTGAATCTCTGAGAAGTCTAATTCTCTCAATTCGTGTTCCCCTTATCGTTTCTTTGAATCTGGGGATCACTGTATTTAGTTTTCTGCTCGCAATGCTTTTGCGGTTTGACTTCGCAATCCCGGTTGAACGGATTAGCTTTGAGCGTTTCTTTTTTCCGCTTATTTTGCTCCTGGTGTTTCGGGCAAGCACCAACAGCTGGTTCGGCTTGAATCGCGGCTATTGGCGTTTTGTTTCAACAACTGAAGTAGTTGATCTCCTAAAAGCAAGTGCGCTTTCTAGTATTTTGCTTAGCGCCTCACTCGCCGTGTTTCGCTTAGACGGCTTCCCTCGCTCAGTGGTGTTTATCGAGTTCGTGCTCTCGCTGCTTCTAGGGATGGGAGCTCGACTAATCGTGCGCCTCATATCCGAGCGCTATGTTTTTGGGGGTTCGCGCAAATCTCCGCAGCGCAAGGATGTGGTAATAGTCGGCGGAGGAGTCTCGGGGCATCTTCTGGTTAAGGCTTTTCGTTCGCTTCCCGATATGCCGTATCGACCGACGGCGATCTTAGACGACAACGTACGATTGCGGGGAGACTCCCTTCACGGGGTCAAAATAGTCGGGCCTATTTCCGCTCTCGCTGAGTACTTGGAGTCCGCGAAAAACGTCGGCACCGTTATTCTTGCGATTCGTCAGCTCAGTCCGGCCAAACTGCGAAGCATCGAAGAGGCTTGCGCGCGCAATCATGTGCCCTTGAAGCGCTTGCAGTCCTTTGAAGATATCGCCTGCAGTGCTCCACAGGAGCCCTCAACGGGCTTGAGTATTGAGCAGATGTTGAGCAAGGAGGAGAATCCGGAACACGAGGCGGATATTAGAGCTGCGATTGCCGGACGCCGGGTGTTGATTACCGGAGCCGGCGGTTCAATCGGATCTGAGCTTGTGCGTCAGGTGATTTCCTTTGAGCCCTCTGAGGTGCTGCTTGTTGAGAAGAGCGAATACAACCTCTTTTCAATTGAGCAGGAACTGCGCGGGCGCGCTAAGAATGTGAAGAAGGAATTCCTACTGAGCAATATTACCAACCGCCGCCGTCTGGATCGGCTCTTTCAGGATTATCGGCCGCAGATCGTGTTTCATGCAGCGGCGTACAAGCATGTGCCGCTGCTCGAGGCCAACTGCTACGAAGCGTTTTTGAACAATATCATCGGAACGCGAAATGTCCTCGAAGCTGCGGAACAATGCCGCGCCGAGCGATTTGTGCTTATTTCAACAGATAAAGCGGTTGATCCTTCGAGTATTATGGGCAGCTCGAAGCGTGTCGCCGAATTGATGGTGGCGCAAAAGAACTTCAGTCGTTCGCTTTGGGAATGTGATCAACAGCGCCGGGAGTGTGATTCCGCTTTTCAAACAGCAGATTTTAGCCGGCGGGCCGATTACGGTTACTCACCCGGACATGGAGCGGTATTTCATGTCGATACGTGAGGCGGTGCGGCTTGTGCTTACCGCCGGCACCCTGGTTGAGAGCGGAGAAACCTATCTTCTCGACATGGGGACGCCGATAAAGATTGTCGATGTAGCGAAGAAGCTGCTTGCGCTCTATGGGCGCAGGGACATTCCAATCGTATTCTCCGGCCTGCGCCCCGGGGAGAAGCT
>CAYGNZ010000500.1:0-2847 GCA_964351345.1 uncultured Bdellovibrionales bacterium
TACCTCAACGGTAGTAGCGCGCAGCCACTCTCTGGAGACAAGACGCTACCGCTTGCAGGTCTGTACGAGCCCATTGATGCGACTGAATTCACCATGCTCAGTTTTCGCATGAACCATAGTGACCGAAGCGACATCGTGCTGAACTGGCAAGAGTTTGATGATGTGGTCGCTGAAGAACTCTTTCCCACGCCCAGTGATCCGCTCGCCAGCGTATTCGATGGTTTCGAAGTATCAACAGAAATTTTTAAGAATACCGGCTTTACACTTTACTCGTTTGATCTTCTGTCGCTCAGCGATGAGTTTGACACCTTCCAGGGCACCTGGGACGGTGATATTCATAGCTTGCGAATCGAACCGTCAATAAACTCCAGCGACGGAGCAGTCACTCAGTTTGATTGGATCCGGCTCGTCGACCCGACCTCGGCTCCGGATCACACAATTTCGTGGAACATCAGCAACCCGAGTTCTTTCGCGGTAATAACGGTTTATTACGACACCGATCAGACAGGCTTCAACGGCACGCCAATGGCTCGCTTTCCCAGCTTCAGCGATCCTGGAACCTTTACTTTCCCTACAGCGATTCTTCCTCCTGGTGATTACTACTTCTACGTAGAGTCTCAGGACATTTCGGGCAATATGTTTATCGGCGTACCTGAGCGTAGCGGATACTCTCCTCGACTTCGCATCAACAGCCCTCCACAGGCGAGTTTCCTCAGCCCTACCCGCATTTCCGGGGCAGATTACGCGGACGAGGTTCGTGGGAAAGAATGGAACATGAACCTCAATGACGATATTACTAACCTGGACCGCATGATCTGGCCTGAGAACCTCTCACGTGGTTTTCGCAGTGAAAGTTTTGTTACCTCTGCAGAAGCCCAACTCGGAGGCTCATTTTTTCGTGCCGTCACAGAGCCAGTATTTCCGTTTGATAACCCCTTTGTTGAACTCGATCCCTTAGAGTTCCAACGTCCTTTTCCAAAAGACATTCGATCAGCCACGGTACTCCTGGAAACCAATCCGCTGTTGCCAATAGACCCTAACGAGTATCGATATCTGACGTTCCGCATGCGAAGTGGAACTACTCAGCAGAGTCTCTACTCTCGTCTTTCCAAGGGTCACTACGCCTCTGCCGCTTTTGGTCGTTTTTTATTCGGCGAGGAGTTAGAGCAAGTGAACTCAACTCTTGCCTTGGAATCGCTCGGCTCTACGCTCAGTACTCCTGTGTATGAGGGATGGCACACCTACTCAATTGATCTTTGGGAAAATGACTTCGGAGTAGGAGCAGATTGGCTTGATCTGTTTCGGATTTCTCAGCTGGGAATAGTCCCCACTGAAACAAACAGCGGTGTGCGATTCGATATCGACTGGGTGAAACTCAGCGCAAATAATCACAGCGAAGACGATACCTTCGAAATCGCTTTGCAAATCAGTGATCAAGAGCAGTCGAGCTTCACCGTGGAGCTTTACTATACCTCAAATTTCGATAGCGGCACGTTAATCGATACCATTAGCGGGGTCCCTGCAGGAACATTTACCTACGACTGGGACACCAGTGGCTTAGTTGATGGCGAAGAGTATGACGTGTTTGCCCTCATCAGCGACTCGCAGAATACCACACAGGTTTGGTCACGAGCGCCCGTAACTATCGGCCCGCACGAGCCAGTTCTCCCCGATTTCCGTAGTCCGCTTGATTACGACGGGGATGGAATTAGCGATCAGACCGTGTATCGACCCACCACCGGAGTGTACTATCAAAATCGCAGTACGTTCGGCCTTGCAGCAATACAATGGGTTGCCGGAAACGGATACTTCCCTGTGCAGGGGGATTTCGATGGAGATGATCGCACCGATATCGCACTCGTGTTCGAGTTCTTTGGCTACTTGGGTTGGTACATTACGCTTTCAAGCACTAACACGGTAGCGGCAGTCGTATGGGGACTGCCTACGGATGAGATTGCGGTTGCTGATTATAACGGCGATGGGCGCGACCAAATCGCGGTCTTCCGTAATGGCACTTGGTATATCCTCAATGAGGACGGTGCGGGTTATGGCGTTTCCTGGGGAATGCCTGGAGATGTTCCAGCACCGGGAGATTACGACGGTGATGGCATCGACGACCTTGCAGTATTTCGACCGGACGACGGCGATGGTTTTTCAACCTGGTACTACATCCGCTCCTCTGACTCGAACGCATTCGGAGTAGACTGGGGACTTCCTGGAGATATACCCGTCGCTGCTGACTGGAGTAGTTCCACTGATGGCATCACAGACTTTGGCGTGTATCGACCGGCCGACGGTACCTGGTATACGCTCGATGTGGTGAACGAGGAATTCGGCGAGCAGCAGTGGGGCATTCCTTTTGAGCACCTACCCGTGGTGGGTGATTTCAATGGCGACGGATTTCCTGATTACAACACTTTCAAACCTGGAGCCGCGCAATGGTTTCACAACTTCAGAAACCGACAAACTGCAACAATCCAAACAGGGCTGCCAGGGGATCGCTTACCGCTTAATGTTCGCTAAGCGTTCGCCCGCAACTCTACGCAGTGGCCTTACCTTTTGCGGAGAAGCCTATGCCGGCCGAAAGGCCTCGCTGCGGGCATAGGCTTACTTCGCAAACAATAGCGAAATCTCAGAGCACCGAAGACTCAAAGCGCGCAACGCTCACCAAACCCGTTCCTTCCCATCCGATACCGTCTAGGACGGACTTATAGGTGTGGGAGGCGCAGGCGGAGGAGGCGCGGGCGGACCCGGCTGATCAGGCGGTGGCTCTGGGAGATCGTCAGGATCGCCCGGTGCCATTGGATCTGTAGGCGTTGGCCCTGGCGTTGGTCCTGGTGTTGGTCC
>CAYGNZ010000501.1:0-2846 GCA_964351345.1 uncultured Bdellovibrionales bacterium
CTCGAGCATCGGTAGACCGAGTAGCGTGTTACTCGCCGATGTAAACAATGACGGTCTCGATGATCTTCTAACAGCAGATATAAGCGGGACCTTGAATCTTCGAACCAACAACGGCGACGGGACTTTTACACTTTCTGATTCCGTCACCAGCTCAGGCAACGCCTCCGGCGGTATTGTCGCCTATGATTTCAACCAAGACGGAATTCTAGATATTGCCAAGGGTGATGCGGCTGGAGAAATCGCAATCCACCTTAGTGACGGTCAAGGAAGTTTTTCTGCAACTCACACTATCGATGGCTTCGGCACCGGAAGGCACCTTGATACCGCTGATTTCAATGGTGACGGTTTCCAAGATATCGCGAGTGCTGATCCCGGCGGTAGTAATGTAGTGGAGATTGCTCTTGGGAATGGTGATGGTAGTTTCAAGGCTACCACCTCGGCTCTTGCCGATCTATCAATGGGTCTGGTAGTGGATGATTTTGATGGTGACGGTGTGGCGGATGTCGCATCTAGTGGATTACTCGGTGGTGCAGTGGAGATATTCATCTCAAACACCACCAGTGGACTTTCCACGTTGCTCGACTTTGACCTCAGTTCTCAAGCAGGTGCCCTGCAGGCCATGGCTCATCTCGATCGAAAGATTGAAAGTATCGCACTTCATCGAGCGACCATTGGTGCATTTTCGAGCAGGCTCACCACTGGAGTTTCAAACCTACGAACAAGCACTGAGAATCTTGCGGCGGCTTCAAGTCGGATTAAAGACGCTGATATTGCGAAAGAGGCAGCGAACTTAGTCAAAGGACAGATTTTAAGAGAAGCATCTGCAGCAGTCTTAGCCCAAGCCAATACACAACCAGAAATTGCCCTATCGCTCCTCAGTTAAATCAAGAAGCGCAAACGAAAAGACCCTGAATCGTCGAGCGATCCAGGGTCGGAATTGGGACATGGGTTACCGATATTTTTTGTGGTGAAGTGGAGAAACAGAATAGGCATCGACCCGGCGAGAAAGTTCACTGCCGAGTTCCTCTAGATAGCGCTCTGCTGTATCGCCGCCCGCCTTGAAACCTTGAACTTCCCTGTACTGCGGTGTCACAGAATCTAGTGCCTGACAACGCGCACTGAGCTTCGTCACATCTCCTTTCAACACACGAAGCCTTGCTCCGTTTGTGAAATATCTCGAATCAAGGTCACGATACGACGTGGCAATCTTGATTTTCGATAGTGCTGACATTCTGTCCAAGTTTGTAATTGCGAGTGTATCTACCCCACCAACAACCTCTAGCGCATATCGCGCGGAGACGGCATCGAACCAGCCTTGGCGAAACGCTCCTTGCCACAC
Source organism: uncultured Bdellovibrionales bacterium (assembly GCA_964351345.1). Taxonomy (GTDB): domain Bacteria; phylum Bdellovibrionota_C; class UBA2361; order SZUA-149; family SZUA-149; genus SZUA-149. The sequence goes on from CAYGNZ010000501.1 coordinate 1,340, forward strand.
GTTAGTCGCGTTATGACAGGGAGGAATTTCTATCCTCGGCTCTTCGGTTACAAATGGTCCGGCTCCGTGACGTGTTCCATAAGCGCGTAGTAAGCCAACTCGGTTCACAGTACCCTCAAATTCTGCCTCTCGAAGCAATTCCTCGGCATTTTCGAAAGTACAATTCGACCTGGTTACGTGCGGGAAAAATCCATACTGCTGATCAAGGAGCACTCCTTGCGCACCCTCAAACACAACATCGTTCTCTCGAACAAGTTGCCGCATGCGCTCTTCGCTGAGGACTGATACACGTTGTGGAAACTCACGGTACAAGTCCGCGTAATGGTTCAGGTCGGACCAACGAAGCGATTCAAGCAGTTCAGTAGTTTCAGCAGAAGCGTACTCTCCTGCCTCCTCTATCGCTGCTTCAGCGAGCACTCTCAGTTTCTCAAACAGGCGAGTGCTTGAAAAATCCTTAACCCGCAACGCCTGCTGAGGATACTGCTCAAGGTCGCGTTGGGTGATACCAATGCCGAATCCAGTACTACCGTGTCGAGATTTGCCACGATAGACTTCCTGAATTTGGTTGAGTAGTCGCGCAAAGGGAGTAATTACAGGAGTCTCCTCACTAATTACCACCCTCTCAAGCGGCTTTTGTACGCCCAAGCTTTGCAGGCTTTGAGCCTCCTCAAGCAAGAGTTCTGGCTCAAGCAACATAAACCGACTGAGCACCGTCCTGACTTCAGGTACAAAGCTTCCTGCAGAGAACTGCCGAAAACCATGATACCTTCCGTCTGCTTGCACCACATGGTGATGTGCCTGCACACCTCCATTGAAGCGTACAACGAAAGATATCTCATGTTTTCGCACCAAGTGCTCAACCCAGGACCCCTTACCTTCATCACCGTAGGCCAAGCCGATTACGATATGTGAGTGAGGCATCAGAAACTCCTTTCGTAGAAGCGTGAGAAGCTGAGGGCCTCCTTGCCCTCAGCCACGACGGACTACTGAAACAGACTCTCATCGACTTTGCTACGCTCGCTCGCCTCGGCATACGCCTGTAGCGAACGAAGCACATCCTCTCGTCGATCCTTGACCACACGGCGAGTCTTCATGTCCTGCTCGAACTCAGCAAGACTGAATCCTCCCTGACTCAGCGCAATTGCGCCGAGCATCACTTCAACCGAATTCCGTGGGTCCTCGACACGGAGAATATTCTCCGTAGGAATCAAAGAACTCCAGTTGGCAAGGATCACCTCATCAGCATAAGCCTCATGCAGATCACCCTTTTCAACACGAGTAGCCGCAGGATCAAACTCAATAGTAAACGCAGGCTCGTTGTGTCCAACCACACCTGAAGGCATCACACCTTCGATGGTCTGAATTCGGCCTTGCACTTCCAGTTCAACCTTAAACGGAATCTCCTCACGTGTTGCCTCATGAAAGGCATAGGTGTTAACCCAGAACTTGTACGTTCCAGGCTGCGGCTTAGATTCCCCAATCTTCCAGCGGATGTTCTCCACTGGCT
>CAYGNZ010000502.1:0-2821 GCA_964351345.1 uncultured Bdellovibrionales bacterium
TACGTTCTGTAACTCAAGGAAATTATAGTCTGCGGCGAAGGTGTTGTATTTACAGACTAAGTATCGACTTGGGCCATCGGTGGATTGAGACTGCGCTTCGCTGAGTTCAATCTGCAAGCTCAGAGCGAAAATGCTGCACAGACAGAGTTTCGTTAGTTGAAATAAAATATTGTTCATAGCGTTTCTTTACCTCCTTGGGTCATTCCTATGGCATCTATATACTAAAAACTATTATGCGTAAAATACGCAGAATGATACCTTTAGGCCGAGCCTGAGAAAGTGCGAAAAATGCCCACTAAAATGTGTGAGTAAGTGGCTGGAAATACTTATGTAATTAAGGTTAGCTCGTAATTGCTATCGGGTTTTGGTATACTGAAAGTCTTATTTATAAATCAAAGATGCGTAAAATACCCATAAAAATATTATTAAATGTCTGAGATGCCGAACAGTATTGCACAGCGTTTTCTCTCCTCGGCAATGAGAGCAGTAGTTCGCTACGCCTTGAGAAAAGGACTTCGGGTCCAGGACGTCATTGATTTCGCAAAGGATAGCTTCGTTGAACTTGCTGCAGAGGAATTGAGGCAGCAGGGTGAGAAAGTCACCGTGAGTCGTTTGAATGTGATTACGTGAATACACCGTAAAGATATTTCGCAGCGCCTTAGTGAAAATCGAGGACAGCATCGTAGTCCCAGCTTGGTGATAAAGGTGATGGGGGCATGGCAGACAAACCCAAACTATATCACGCAGCGCAAACAACCCCGGGCGCTTACCTTCGATTCGCCTGAGAGTGAATTTTACCAACTTGTTTATTCTGTGAGTAAAGAACTCAATCCTGCATCTGTGCTTTACGAACTAGAACGAATTGGTGCAGTGAAAAAACAAGGAAGACGACTCCATCTTGTACAAGACACGTTTACTCCAAACGCTGATCTAGACACCGTAGTAAAGCTTTTTGAAATCGATTGCTCCGTGCTGACAAAGTCGGTTGAGGAGAATGCAGTTGAAGCACACTCCATACCGAATTTACATGCGAGAACAGAGTTCGACCGAATTCGGCCAGAGAAACTGGTCGAGATTAGAGCTTGGTTGGTGAGAGAAGGGCACGAGCTTCATCGCCGAGCAAGGGAATTTCTCTCCCAGTACGATCAAGACATCACTCCCGATCCCGAATTTGCTGGCCCGACAAGTCACGTCCAGCTTGGTACTTTCAGTTTAGTTGAGACGCAAATCAATGAGGAAGAGCATGAGGACACCTAGAATGCACCGAAGAGTTTTAACGATACTGGGCGTCTTGTTTTTTTTGAGTCTCGCAGCTTGTGCGGGTGGCGGAACCTCGGGGACGAGCACAGGCACCGGAAATTCAGTTATTGTGCAAGGCAGAATACTATTTAGTGACGGAAGTCCGGCATCCAACGTTGATCTGACACTCGTAATGTCTGAGGCAATCGCACGCACCGACGCCGAGGGAAATTTTGAGTTAGCGACTACTGACGCACCCAGAAGCTTCGAGTTATTGGTGGAATCGATGATGCTCAGCGCAACAGTTGTGCTCGGCGAATTTTCAGATGAGACGAACGTTATTTCTACTGAACTAGTGCTCGACCTTCAGTCGGGAGCACTCACCGTGAGCTTTATTGAAGTAAATCCCTTAGCGGAATCCGCGCCGACAGACGACATTGCTCCCGACGAAACCTCAGGGACTTCACCCGCAGATGACACAGAAGAGCCTGAGCAAGAAAGTTCTCCAGCACCTGATAAGCCATCTGTTATCCCCGAGGAGCCGCCAGTAGTCGAAGATGTTCCCGAGGAGAATGTACTGGTGATTAGAGGAACGCTAAGCACTGAGGCTGGCGCTCCGGTGTCTGGAGCAAGCATTTCTCTTCCCCAGCTTGGCGTGTCAACTACAACGGATAGCTCAGGCAGCTTCTTCTTCGATCTCCGCGATTTTTCCGGTTTGCTTATTGTCACAGTAAGCACATCCGAGATTGAAGAGTCCGTCGGCATAGAAAATATCCCAAACTCAGATGTGGAAATTCGTTTACAGCTTTCAATTCAAGGCGGCGATGCATCTAGCGCTGGGGGCGGAGATGAGGTTATCGGCGTTGGTGGAGAAGCAGAGAGTGGGGAAGAGTCGGAGATGTTGGAATTGATTATAGAAGACTTGGTGATTTCCTCGCTGTAGCGGTGATGCGCTCCCGTCTATGTTGATCGCGCTTGCGCGCGATAGGGTTCGAATCCTTAGCGCAAACTTAAGGCTAGTTTTACACAACAACCTTTCGCCAAATAAAAATAATGGCGGAGAGGGTGGGATTCGAACCCACGGAGGGCGATTAACCCTCACCGGTTTTCAAGACCGGCACCTTCAACCACTCGGACACCTCTCCGCTGGGTTGTTGTGTTCTTGCTCGCGATTCTGGGGCGTTTCTGTGGCGGAGAGAGAGGGATTCGAACCCTCGGTACCAGTTTCCCAGTACACTCGCTTAGCAGGCGAGCACCTTCAGCCTCTCGGTCATCTCTCCGGATACCTAACGCTAGAATTTTGAGAGCATCAGAGTTATCCGAGTAAGGGAGGATGATCAAGCCACTAAGCTTAGTTTATTAATTAACCGCAAAAAATAGTCAGATTAAGCAGCTCAAAGCTTGATCCATGCAGTTGAACAAGCTATCACTGTGCGTTCCAACTCGCTGTGGCGGTCACTTTGAGCGTTATTTCTCCAAGATACCGCACGCACCCGTAGCTCAGCTGGATAGAGTGTGAGGCGTAAGGCAAAAGAGACTAAATGTCTCTTTTGGTAGCCGAGCGGGACGTAGCCAGTTGCGA
>CAYGNZ010000503.1:0-2817 GCA_964351345.1 uncultured Bdellovibrionales bacterium
CGTGATGCTCCATTCGTCGAACCTACAAGACAAGGACACCATCGCGAATCAAATGATAGTCGGATTTCACGGCTTTCTTTTTGAGCCGTACAGTGAGGCTTCTATCCTTGAAGTCGTTTCTCTCTCCGGTCGCGTGAAAGCTCAACAGTCAAACGCACGGCTGAAAGCGGCAACCGGACTGATGCTGACTGATACTATTGCCGAGATTAATGGCGAAGAGGAGGAGGCACAGCACCTCGACACTTGGCAAAAGGTAAAGCACTCGTGTGAGGAATATAAAAAAATCACCGGTGAATCGCTTACCCTCGCCGTAGTCGGCGCCCTAGATAAGATGAGCAGCTCTGCGAAACTACCAAGCTATAACGGAGCAAGTCGTAGGGTCCGTTCACTACTGAAAGAAAAAATGAAGCTGCGCTTGACGCGCGGAAAAGAGAATAGCTCAAGTACTGAGGATTTGCTGCCTCCCGAGCCAGCCAGCTCAGGAGAGAAATAACGAACTCTGGCTAAACGGTTCGCAGCGATTCGCCCATCGTTTTATAGTCACTCTCCTCTCCTGCCTCTTCTGCAAGGTCGGAATGAAGATTGTTTTTTGCAACATACCGAGCTTCTTTCGCCGGCACGATTTCCGCTACCAGCGTCTCTCCTCGGAGGAGTCGGATGGAACTGGGCTCTGCTGGCGTTTTTGCCAGGTAGTCGCTTACCTCTCGCTGGAATGCTTTCGCATTGATATCAATTGCTTTCGCATTTTTCATCGTGCCTTCCCTCGACTGTAGTGATCTCTTCAGGCTTCGCGCCCACCAATTTTCAGCAACCGGACTATACATTACCCGAGCATTATGGTCGCCCATCTTAGCAGGCCATGACTTCCTACACGATAGACAGTCTTTGCTGACGCGAATCTTTTCAAAATACTCTGCTATTTTAGTTTATTGCGGAGGTTCGCCTGCTCCAGATAAAGAGGTTTGAGCGGCATTCGAATTAAAATAATCTCTCACTCCCTCCACAAATTCTTTAGCCTGAGTAAAAAGAGCAAGCCAATCAATGTCTCTGCCGTAGTAGGTGATAATCATGCTGAGCAAGGTAAACACCAATGGAGAGAGAATCGCCGCCAAGATTCCTTCAATCTCAATCCCCGGCAGCAATTTAACCAACAACCAAAACAAGACTCCATTCGCGAGCAGTAAGAGCAGCACATGGGAACTGATGTGGTTGGGTATTTGAAAGAATAGTGCTGCATGCCAGACAGTGGCGTTGACAAACGCAAGGGCCGCGACAATACCGAAAGCTCCAGATATCCCAGTTACACGCAAGCCCGGTATGAGAGCTGCAGTGACCAGCATCGCAATCACCTGAAGAATCCAGTGGGAGAAAATTTCCAAAGCTCCTCCGAGTTCAATTATCGGCCGAAAGGCTGTTCGTAAAAGAGTGAAACGCTAGAGTAACCTGATTGTTACTGATTCCACCACCCCAGCGGCAGCAGATACTGAGGACCGTAACCCATTTTCAGCTTCCCGCGTAGAGGCATAAGAATTGCACGCTTATTACTGCTGGTCTTATTGACCCTTGTTCTTTATTAGGTTTGTTCACTTATGGCTGAATCAGTTTCGCGCTCTCACACCTCGCGTCCCGAGAGCTTAGCCCAATGTGAATTGGGCGCGGGCACTACCTGGGCAATGCTCATTTGCACGCTGGGGCTATTTTTCTACATACGCGTCGGACGCGCATACTTCCTGCTTCACTTCACGCCCCTTTACGACTCACTGGCCACCGTCACGCTCATCCTCATAAGCTTGTTTACTGCCGGATGTTCACTACATATGATGTTTATTGGGGAAGTCTCCGACCGCGGACTTCGAGAGCACGTACGAGAACGTGCCAAAAAGCTCGAAGAACTCGCTGAGCTCGTTCGCACCGAGCTTGCATTGCGTGAACAGAGAGTTTGTTTGCACAACGGAAGTCTGGGCAGCATCGCCATTCGGGCGCTCTCAACCACGAAGAGACTCTCACGCGCATTAGATTTGAAAGTTGAGCAGCTTCACGGGATGCTGTCGAAACCCAGTGGACAACGCCTCGCTGCAGCGTTTGAATTGTTGGAATCACCCCTTGAAACAGACTCTAACTGCTATACCCAACTAATTGTGGGAGATCCGATTGCGCCTATTCCTCGAGACGAACTCTTACCCACGATTCGGGAATTATTCCGCGATATTGACACAAGCTTCGCCCGCTTCGCGCGCGATGAAAAACTCGCTGTGTTCGATACGGATGATGAGAGTGAGGTAGTACCTAGCATACGCAGCAAAAACGAGGCAGATCGCGAAGCTCGACGTTCGACCATACATTAGGCGCTCCCTAGAAAGAGCCTCGCGTTTAGAGCGTGGTGATGTAGAGAGCAATTATTGCTTGCTAAGCTGAGTTCCTTGGCTACACTAAACGTTAACGTTTAGGTGCTTTGCTCATGCAACAACTCTCTCTTTTTCCGACTGAAAACAGCCCACTCCAAACTACCGCTGCCGTAAAACCTACTCTTTCTCGGCGAGCAGACTTCCCACAGAGCGCATTACAGCGTGGAGCAGCGTTTAACCAACGAGAGTTTAAGCGAGTATTGCGTCGGACCAATAGTGATCCCGCGCTGCTTTCAATTTGGCTTGGGCTTTGCCTGGCCTGGTTTCCCGATCGCCAGGACCTGACAAACTACGAGCTCAAGTGGAGCCCCCGACGACAAAAACAAACTCTCGCTTCGGTGAACCTGGAGAGAAAGCGCGTGTTTGTTGCTCGTGAGTTAAACTACCCGCAGCATCTTAAGTGGTTGGAGCC
>CAYGNZ010000504.1:0-2817 GCA_964351345.1 uncultured Bdellovibrionales bacterium
CACCGCCATGATCGGTTCCTGCACTTTCGCCGCTGCCGTTGGCATACATTCTGCGACCAAACTCAGTGTTACAAAGAATAACAGTGTCATTCCACACGCCCATGTCTTTTAGATCAAGACTGAACACGTTGAGAATATTACCGAGCTGATACATCAGTGTATTGTTTAACGCCTGCCAGTCTCCGTGCGCATCATACTTGGCGATACCAATATTGAACACGAGTGGCTTGGTATTACCGGAGGCGAGCTGATACTTAATTGTAGATGCAACGCCGCGAAATTTCCTGGCAATCGAATTGTAGTTTGGCACGAAATTAAAACCTAAGACCGGAAAACCGCTCGGCGTGGAAGATATCTCATAGGAGTTGTAGAAGGTGCGTGCCGCGTTCTGCAAAATCGCTTCTGCTTCCGAAATGTAATCAAACATCCCCTTAAATGCTTTGTTGTATTTTGCTTCAAGCGGAGACACCGAGCGCTCAGGTTTAATCGCACTCAGTTCTGTCAATACATTCGCCACATGGTCGGCATTATCTTGGCCACCGTCGTTTTTGAGTTGTTGGCCAAGATAGGTTCGCTCTCCAGCGAATGAAGCGCCCGCGAGATTAAAATTCTCCAAGTCGCCAACCTGCATTGGTGGTCTGGAGCATGTTTCACAGGTATAGTTCTCCCCTACCCCGCCTGCTCCGAATACTTTTACCTGTCCGGTATCATACAAGCGAGCAAAGGTTCCTGCTCGTAGGTCAAGCCCTGGCGTGGTACCAAACGCCATTCTCCGCTGCATTATTCGGTGCGAGCCATTGATAGAGCCGCTGACATTGCGAAAGTTCTTCAATAGCCGCAAGTTGTTTATTACACCACTTGCCTTAAGCGGACCTCCAAATAACGGATGCAGTCCTACGTCGTCTCCGCTTGTGAGCTGCACTATCTGACTTGGTGCGATTATTGTGTCTTCGTTACGAAGAATTAGTGTTTCTGAAATTTGCGAATGGTAGCGCGAGGCCAGCATCGCGTCATACCTGTCGCGACCAACATTGGTGTTGGCGTAACCAGAGAAATTATAGTTGTCATTTCCACCAAGTAATTCGATTGAAATTAGTATTGGTGGATTAGTGACGGCATACGCCGGAGTGGGACGAAGTCCGCTTGCAAGAGAAACTGACGTCAGCCCGCTCAGTCGTAGGAAATCTCTTCGTGTAAATTCTTTACTCATCAAGTCTCCTCTTAGTTGATATTTGACTGCGGCAAGCTAAAAAATATCGCACCTAGACCGATATACTTCTTTCTCCAGAATGAATCGTCCTCTGGTCGCCAAACGTTGATATCTGGCTGGCTGTTTGAATTTTCTGAGATAAGATATCGATACAGCACGTCTTTCTCAGCAGTATCCAAGTCTACATCAAACACCTCCTGCATGTAGGAGATCACCGCATAGGGCTCAAGCGAACCTTCTCGCGCAAGAATTCTTGCTCGCGCTTTCTCGTATTCGTCGTGGCCCGTTGCATAGTGACGGACCTGCTCAAGAAATCCCACCATTCGCTTGTGACGCGCGAGCAATATCGATGGCTTGAGCCATTCGGAACTACCGTCAACTCCGTCCATGGGGTAGCGTCCGCAATAGTCATAGGAGAAGACAGTGGGTGCCATGAAAAGATTCTCGCCCATGCCTGCCACCGCGCTGCCAAGACGTCCAGTAATAAGCTTTGAACGATAGCGCTCATGCGACCACTGATTGGTGCCCTGCATCGAGGTTTGAAAATACGGCACACCGAGCGCTCTTGAAAACTTTGTCACCGCCTTAAACGGCTCCATCACGCAGTTTCGCTCTCGAGCGCGGTCGGAGAACATTGCTTTTGAACTCGCAAGTCTTCGCAGAAAGTCTTTGATATTCCAATTCGATTCGTTTTTCAGAATATGTGCGGCCTGGGTGACCACCTCCTCGGAAGGGTCTGGATATACCAACATGCTAAAGAGTTTTCCCGCGATAAAGCGCGCAACTCCAGGATGGGCAGAAATGGTGTGCGCGGCGAACTCGCGTGGAGTAAATGCAGCGGTCGCTTCAGCGGGCAGACCAGAAAATACTCTGTACTCACCATCGTCATGCCGTGAAGAGTTGTAATAAACGAAATAAGAACCGTACAGATACCGCGGCACGTCAGGATTTGTAATGGCATTATAGTCTGGATTTGAATCTCTCGAGACGTAATGCGTGTATCCAGAGAAAAAGCGCGTCGCAGATCTAACGGTTTCCTCATCGTAGTTCGGCACTTTGGTCCAGGGATCAATCGGATTGAGGATTCCCAATTCCATAAACTCGCGAGCAAAGTCTTCATTCGGTCCAGCGCTGGAGTTACTGGTGTTATGCAAATAGACAGAGGTCGCAAAATCACAAATATAACCATTCGCAGAGCGATCATGTGACCTCGAGAACCCACTACCCAAACACCCTTGCGTTGAATCGTTAGAACCTAGAATCAACTCCTTGAAATTGCCTAGACCACGACGATAGAGCACATCAATCGCCCACTGCCGAGCAAATCTCACTCGAGGTCCAGAAAGTTCATCTATGGAGGTTCCAAAATGTCCTGCCCAGAGGTGCGCCATGATCGCCTGAAGGGGACTGTCATAGCGGGCACGTGTCAGTAGATAGTTCCGCATATCCGTCGGGCCAAACGTATTCTGACCTTGGCTATTGTGCCAACTTCCAGTTACTACCGGCAGCAGATCCTCCCACGCTTGATGCACCTGCTGCGGAGTTTCAAGCAGATTGTCGAGAGCGATTATCGGTTCTCCAACCGGAACCGCGATACCTTGAATCTT
>CAYGNZ010000505.1:0-2804 GCA_964351345.1 uncultured Bdellovibrionales bacterium
CTCAAACCTGCTCTGGCGCTAATCAGGTGAGTCGGCACCCCGGAGGTCCGTGCTAAAACTCTGAGCTTCTTGCGATCGGATTCTTTGACATAGGTGTCAGCCTTAGGACCTTCGACCACGTAATAGCTGACCGCCGCGATATCAGCACGAGAGGCCAACACCTCCTCCACTGCCTTGGTGTAGCTCCCACCAAAACTCACAGACTTAAATACTTCCTTCGGATCTTGTTTCGGCTCTAACAGTTTCTCGTTCACAAACCGCCAGTAGGCAAACACATATCCTGAAGTACTGGTAGGACTCGTAAACACTACGCGTAGATTTTTGGAATTATCGAGATCCGAAATGTCTTTTAATGGACTATCAGCACGCACAACAAGCACTGCGTCATAATCTGTCCGAAGGTCTCCCGAGGGATCTTCACGTTGCTCAACGAGTAGCAGCTCAGCGTCTCCATCGCGCCGCGCAAGCAAAAATGGAAGCGAGCTTGTGTATGCAAAATCTGCTTTCTTGCTCACTAATGCTTGCACCGAAGCAGCGTAGCCCGTTGGCACCTTCGTTTGGACTGGAATGCCAATTTCTTTACTTAGGAAAGACGCAACTTGTTCTGCTGCCTGTTTGAGGTCGTCGGGATTTTTTTGCTTTTGAAATACGAAAACGAGTTCTTCAGGATTCTCTGCCCGCGCGCGTTGAGGGATTGCTGCCGCGCTCAACAGACACGCTAAAATTCCTGCTGCTTGAAAAATACGTTTCATTAATTTGACCCAACCTAAATCGCTTTGCTTTCGGGATAGAAATGGCTCGATGCGTAGCCTCAGAGCGAATCGGTATACCACAAGTTTGTTCGGCATGCCAAACATCGTCGCTAGGCAGTGATTTTCGGCTTTATCAAGGGATGTATGGCCAATTTAAGAGGAGGAATGGGCGGCGAGATGCTCAGGAAACGAGTAGAATAGCTGTCTCCTGATGCTCAAGGACCTCCTTAGTCGTCGAGCCAAACACCAGCTCTTTAAGACGATTTGATCCGAAAGCCCCCAGCACCACAACACTTGCATCACACTTCTGCGCATATTCAGCGATAACCTCCGCTGCCTTGCCATCGCGCGTGACTGGCGTAACCTTCAGTGCGTAATGCGTTAAGTATTCTATCGCAGGCTGTTGAAGTTCGGTGCGTGCACTCTCATCACTTCCTACCGTAATCAGATACACTTCCTCAATCTCACAAACCTCGGCCAAGGCCGCGCCGATAGCCAAGGCTCGCTCCGCCGCGCGTGAACCATCATACGCAATTACTATCGAAGACTCGCCAATCACATCATCAGGCACTACCAACACAGGACGAGAACTACTACGAAGTAGATGTTCAATTGTAGTGCTCACGTTTTGCGGTTGTTTTGCCGTTTCGAATCCGCTTTTACCAATGAGCACAAGATCAACACTTTTGGCATGACGAACGATTACTTCCGCAGGCACCCCACGACTTCGAGAAAATACCCCCTCAACATCACTCTCTTCACAGACTCTTCGAAACTCCGATTCGAGTAAATTTCCTTCGCGGGCGACGGCCTCTTCGACTTCTAACATTTCTTCTGGCGGAAGCGGTTGCGGCAGAATGGGAGCACCGCTTAGATTCTCAGCAATTGCAGATGCAAGTGAGAGCTCACTGAATCGCTTCTGATCTTCAACGAATAATCCGCATACCCTCGCCTTTTCAATTCCGGCAATACTGCACGCAATACTCAGCGCTGCGAATGAGGCTGGAGATCCATCAAAAGGGATAAGCAAGGAACGAATCATTATTCTTCTCTACGGTGTGGCCGAAGCGCCTTCGTTTAGCTTTTGCTTTACAATTGACTGCAAGGCTTGCGCAGCTTCGTTACTAGGGTCGATTAGGAGCGTGCGTTCAAAACTACGTGCAGCTTGCACAAGCTGATTTGCGTCTTGATAGTCTTTTGCCAACCAAAACCATAGGTCCGCACTTCCGGGACATCGGAGGGTAAGACTCTCGTACTTTCGTATTCGTTGTGCACGGGCTTCTGTTCGAAGCGCCTCACTCACGGCCGATTCTAAACCTGGACACTCTTTTTCAATTCTATCGAGCGGCGATTCCTCTTTGCTGTTGATCGCCAATTCCTCAGAATCTGACTCTTCGTTCGCTTCCAACTCCTCGCGTTCCTGTTCAACGCGCTGAATACCTGTCGGGGCAACACTGCGAGATGTCTTAATCGCACTTGGCACACTGTAGGTGCTTGGCACAATGCCGGAGTCAGTGCCATGCATCGATTCGGACTTACTTTGATTAACCCATGCCGGAACTTTCTCTCCAAACACACCGCGCTCAAGAAGATGTTGCCCATCGCCAGACGAGGGAACGGTAAAACGACAGGCACTCAGGGTGAAACAACTGAGCGCGATAAGTGAGCCGTAGATAAACTGAGATCGTAACGCCGTCGTGCGGAGTGCCTTGGTCTGGAATGAATGAGAGACAGAGAGAATTCGCATAAGGCCTCAGGAGTCGAGTTATGTACTGTTCGCCGACTACTGAGGAGGCTTATGCGGATATACTTAAGCGTCCTTTTTCGGCGTTCTTTTCGCTTTTCGAAGGCCTCGCTCTACTTTTGCGGGCTTCGGTTTTTTTTCAGCGCGAGCAAACAAACTACTCAGGATTCCCTTCTTCGGTCCTACCTTCGCCCGTCGTGATTTTTTCGCTTTCACTTTCGGCGTCGCTTGCTTGTCGTAACCGTAGTAACCATTATAACCATACTGGCTCACGGTATCCGAACATTCGTTAAGAATAATGCCCGCAA
>CAYGNZ010000506.1:0-2804 GCA_964351345.1 uncultured Bdellovibrionales bacterium
AGGCTGTAGAGGGTGCGAGCGAGATTCTCGAGAATGACTACGTTTTTCGGTTCACGCTTCAGGCCTAGGAGATAAAAACGTTCTGCTTCTTCAAAGCGCGCCTGGGCTTGCAACACAAAGCCCAAATCGTTGTAAATTTTGGCATTCTTCGGCGCGAACTGTAGCGCCTTTCGAAACTCTCGCTCGGCTAGGTCGTGCCTGCCACTTGATGAAAAATCTTTGCCCTGCTTGAGCAGTGAAAGTAACGCGAGTTCATTTTTGGGAACTACGCGAGAACCATCGATATCAGGGGGAACCACGCAGGCCAGAAGCGCACTAATGCAGAGCAAAGCAACGCCATTCACAACAAGCCTAGAAGCGAGGACCACGTGGAAATTCCTTATTGAGACAATATCGAGCTAACTGACTAATTTGATTCAAGAGCTGCCGAAGGCAACCAGGAGAGAATGCAGACTCTAATTGATTCTTTCAAGCGGCGCATTCGAATTACTTCGACTCCCTGCCCATGCGCTCAACTTTACTTAGTATCTTGGTGCACTTATTTTGCTTCGAATTGATGAATTAAGATTTTTTGCATAGTAAATTCTTGTTTTCCGTCTTAAACTAGTGCGTCCTGTAGAATTGATTTAACTCAAGTGTTGCCCGTGGAGAGAAATGTCGAACAAATCCAAACAGTCTAAGCAGCTCAATCTAATCTTCTCAGTAATTGTTGGCATTGCTGCTTTGGCATTCTTCGCCTATTCCTCCTCAAGCGAAACCGACTCAGTTTCCTCCAATCTCTCTGCGCCTATCGAGGAGCCTGCCCCAGTGAAAGCTCAGGCTCCAGTAGATGAGCGCTCAGAGGCGATTGCACCGGTGGCGCAAGCATCGCCATTCAGCAATCAGCAGCCAGCAGTCCTGGGAAGCGCCCCTGCGGCAGTGGTAGACCCTAGTAAAATTCCAGACAATTTACCTGAGGACCTTCGTCAGCAACTCCTTGCACCTCCTCCAGACCTACCCGAAGATTTGAAAGCCCAATTAAACGCTCCTCCGCCAAGTCTTCCGCAAGACTTAAAAGACCAGCTTGCGAATCAACCAAAGGAACTTCCTGCTGATTTGCAACGTCAACTCAACGCTCCTCCACCAGAGCTTCCCGATGACATCAAAGAGGCAATGAAAACTCCGCCTCGCGTGGTTACGATTGAAGAGGTCAATACTCCGCCTGACCCTGGCTTCTAAGCTAAGCGGTAGAGTTCTGGCCCCTTTCCGCCGGTTGCTGAGCTAACTCGACTGCAAAACGAACTGTTCGAAATAGACATCCACGATGTCGTCCTCGGCATCAATCGCGCTATTTGCTGCTGCGATTAGTTCCAGTCGTAAGGTTTCCTTTCCCTCGTCGCTGAGTAGTTCGTCTGCGGTTTTCGTTCGCAGTACACTCAATATGGCATCTCGCAAACGGGGAATATGGAAACTGGCATCCGCTGGCAGGAAGAGTTCAAAATACTCGAAGACAACCGAGAGTTGCAGAAAGGTTGTCGTTGATTCGATATTTGCGGTTATTGGTTCAAGACGGAGCAACGCGCCGGTAAGCACGCCATCGGGATCTTCAATCTCAATTGGTGCGACACTTGCAGCCTCTGGAGGGGGATCAGTATCCTGCAGAAGCACCAACACCGCGAATACTACCGCAAGGAAACTGACAGACATTCCGATAAGAGCGCCCATGCCGAAATACCATGGTCTCGCTGAGGTTTCTTCCTCTAACTCCTCGTCTGCCATTTGCTACCCTGTCTCGCCTCCTCCGCTCAAAACACCATCCGTCGGAGAGGGCGCGTTTAGCTAAATTTACGTTTTATCAGAGAGCCAAGCGCAAGGAGATACCAACGTAGATACCGTGGAATCCAGGCCCACAACTTAAAATTGCTCTCGCCAAGCGTTCGGTCCCACCACTCCGTGGGAAGTTCGGATATCGTTTTGCCTTGCGAATACGCCCGGTAACATAGCTCCAGAGCCACCTCAAATCCCCCATCGCTCTGAATTTCTTGAGCGCGCAACCATGCTCCATCGTAGAGCTTAAAATTATTCGTCGCGTCTGAAGTGGGAAATCCGCATTTGTTTAAGAAAACCCCGGCAACTCTTGAAAGAAGTGTCTTTAAAAACTCTCCTCCGTGCTGTTTACCGCCCGGCATATAACGAGAAGGCGAGACAATCTCAGCGCCCTGTTCCCAGAGTCTAAGCATCTCTGGAATGATTGAGAGCTTATCTGAGTTATCGCCCATGGTCACAATCACGGGGCCATCCTGGCAATGCGCAAAGCCCCAGCGAAGCGCATTGACCACACCGCGACCATACTCATTCTTTTCTGCGACAACGCGGGAATCCTTGGCCGAGAGCTCGGCGATGTAGGGTAAGGTAGTATCTTGATCGAAGTCATACACGAATCGAAGCACATCATAGGGAATCGACTCCGCCTCCAGACTCTCATACAAGCGCACGACATTCTCACCCTCATTGTAGATAGGAACGAGCACTTGCACAGAAAAGGATTGCGCTCCACCCTTGAGAACTCGCGCACTTTGGTTGGAGTTAGCCATAGGAGTTGAATCCATTCTTTCGGGTTTCTCCAGTTGCAGCGAACAAGACGGTCAGCGAACAAGACGGTCAGCGAACCACGTTCACTGGAATAGGAATACGACTGGCGAAGTTAGATATTCCCTAATTCAACCTGCTCGGTCACCCAGGGAATCACTTCGTCAAGAATTGTATCAAGGTCCGTTTGTGCTTCGTACCCCAATAAATCTTTCGCTTTTTTCACATCAGGCACC
>CAYGNZ010000507.1:0-1448 GCA_964351345.1 uncultured Bdellovibrionales bacterium
TGAGAAAGCTATCGCGAACAAACCAGATTACTGGCGTTACCACTATCTCAAGGGTTTCACCCAATGGTACTTCCTTGAACGAAAAGATCTCGCGCAGCAAACGCTTTCGCATGCCTCTACCCTAAAAGATGCTCCCCCTTTCCTCGCCTCTCTCGCTACTCGCCTGATGGTTGCAGAGGATAGCCCCGCGACCGCTATCCGATTTCTAAAAGACCTATTGGCAAATACCAAAGATGAGACGGCCAAAGCGGCGTTTAAAGAAAAGCTTAACTTGGCCTATATCAGCCGAGACATTCGTTACCTTCGCTCCCTTTGTGAAAAGTATCAGGATGCCTTCCAGCGCAAGCCAGAGAGCTTTGCCCCGCTCGTTGAAAAAGGAATGCTAAAAGGCATCCCACTTGATCCCTACCGCGCGCCATACGCTTTTGAGCTAGACTCCTGTGAGGTCCGCACAACGAGCGGCAAAAAAGGTCTGGAGTTTTTCGGCAAAACAGCTAAAACGGGACTTGCAGGACATGAGTAAGACAGACACTCCCCTCCTCGAGCTTCGCGAGCTGAGCAAGCACTTTCGCTCCTACTGGGCCTTTCGTCCCATTCAGGCCGTCAAAGGGGTCTCTCTCAGCATAGGTGAGGGAGAATCATTTGGATTTCTCGGGCACAACGGGGCGGGCAAAACCACGACCATAAAAAGTATTGTTGGTCTACTCAGACCAAGTGCAGGAGAAATTCTGTTTCGAGGAGCCTCTTTGACTGAGAGTGCTCAGCGTGAACACATCGGGTACCTTCCTGAACAGCCATATTTTTATGACCATCTGAGCGTGTGGGAGACGATGGAGTTCTTCGCCGCACTCTACGGCATCACCGCAGCAGAGCGCAAAGCTGCGATTGAGAGAGCACTTAGCCTGGTACATTTAACCACGAGAAACAAGAGCTCTGTGCGCGCACTCTCGAAAGGATTGCAACAACGCCTCGCTCTTGCACAGGCGATTCTCAACAAACCAAAACTTCTACTCCTTGATGAACCGTTCTCTGGACTCGATCCCATTGGACGCAAAGAAGTGCGCGACCTCATTCTCGCTCTGCGCGCGGAAGGCACCACAATATTTCTCTCTTCTCACATCCTCTCCGACGTGAAGGATATCTGTGATCGCGTAGCAATAATGTTGAGTGGTGAACTGAAGCTCGAATTTCCCCTTGCAGAAATTGCAACTCGTTTTGGCCAAGGTTTCGAACTGGTGCTTGCCGCAGACGATTCCCTTGAGCTATCCGGGGTGACAATCGCAGAGCGGAAACAAGAAGACACCGCCTCAGGTCCGCTTAGTAAACTGCAATTCACAAATTACCAAGAAGCTCAGAAAGCTCTTTTAATCGCCTCGGAGAAAGGAGTACGTATCGTGTCCTTTGAAACAAAGGGCAAAAGCCTGGAGGATATTTTCGTAGCAACCACG
>CAYGNZ010000507.1:1458-2780 GCA_964351345.1 uncultured Bdellovibrionales bacterium
AAAAGGCAGACGGCGTAGAGACCTCCGATGACAATAACTCCCTGGAGGCGCGCGTTTGATGAAAGTGTATGCAATTGCGCTTAATACTTTCCGTGAAGCGTTGCGGAATAAAATTCTGTACTCGGTGATACTTTTTGCGCTGCTGTTGGTAGTAGTCTCAGCTTTTTTTGGTTCAGTAAGCATCGGTTCACAAGAACGGGTAGTCAAAGACTTCGGTCTTTTCGCGCTCTCCTTTTTCGGTGTTGTTCTTGCGATCACGATTGGTGTGAGTTTACTGAACAAGGAATTAAAGCAAAAAACCATCTACAACATTCTCTCCAAACCAGTGGATCGTTGGCAGTTTATTCTCGGCAAACACTTGGGCCTGAGCTTCACCGTCTGCCTACTCGTCTCCTTGATGGGGCTTGGCTTAGTGCTCTTCGCCTCCTTTTTTGGGGAAGGGATAGACTACCTGCTCTTTCAAGCAATTTTGCTGATTCTGATGGAGATTATCGTGATGTGCTCCGTGTGCATTTTCTTCTCCTCGGGAGTGGTCACCACCACACTTCCTGGTCTATTCACACTAGCCACCTATATCGCGGGACGATCCATTAACTATCTCACGCACTTCCTCGATCAAGACGCCAAGACAAATCCCGTCCTAAGCGCGGTTGTCCATACCCTTCACTGGATACTTCCAGACTTAAGCCTGTTTAACGTTGCCGACCAGGTAGTCTACGCCACTAGCGTCTCCCCCTCACAACTGCTCTATAGCTCGCTCTACTGCCTGAGCTATTCTCTACTCTGCTTGCTGCTGGCCACGGTAATTTTCCAGCGCCGGGAATTGCTCTAGCTAGTAATTACAGTAACTTAGTAATAAATTGCTCTACGCTTTGCTCTTCCCATTGGGCGAATTTCGTAATAGAAGCCCTATTCCAGAGCAAATTCCGCATAACTACTATGGCCTCCCTCGTTTCACGAAGGGTTCTGCGATCTCTTTACGGCACCTATTTGAGTAGACGTATCTCTTACTTCTCTGCTGCAGCACCTACTGGAGCTGAGAAGTTGGAGTTTTCTCTGCCACGGTTTTTTTAGGTTTGTTTTGATTCCCCATTTAGTTTTTAGGCAGAAGAGAAAAAAGTAGCAGATGCATTTGAGCTTCTGCGTGAGCGAAATGAATGCCTGGTGGCATCGAGTGGCTTACGAGCCATTGGCTGCCATCTGGCATTTACTATTTCGCAGCCTATCACGGAGGTACAACCTACCATGGCACACTCACGCATCAGTCAGTATTACGAGGACGAACTCAACTTCGCTATCGACGAACACGACGCCGAACGACG
>CAYGNZ010000508.1:0-2778 GCA_964351345.1 uncultured Bdellovibrionales bacterium
ATGAAACGCCTGACTGAAATGCAGTATCCTCGTCCCAAGCTCTGCGGAACGTCCTGCAGCAATATTTTTTCGCACTTTCCAATCAAACGCCGTTTTCATTCCATTCTCTACCGCAAGCGCACCACCTTCGATGAAAAACAAGCGAGAGAAGTCTTTGGGAAGGGCGACCTCGGCAAAGGTTGCAACAAAATCGGCCATCTCCGCTGTGTAGAAATCGGCGTTTGATGGCTTCACACGGGAAGCGTTGAGCAATTTCTCCTCGAATGCTTTATCAAACATCAGTGGATGATTATGCCCGATGGGGTTACTCGCAATATACCCAAAACAATCCAAATAGAATTTTTGCGATTTAGAACAGTACAAGCGATTCCCTTTGCTACGTTCTAAATCAACGACCACCGGGATCACATCAACAAGCATATGCTTGGCGATTGCGGCTTGGACGTCTTGTGCTTGCGTTCTACATACGTGACTAGAAATGTGCGCCCCCTTTCTGCTTACGTCTTACGGTAAAAAATGATTAAATGGAGCACGATGTACCAAATCGTGCTGCAAAATTGCGATGACTCACCAGTGCCATGCGCGAGCTCAATAAATCTTCGCTGAACGCAAAACTCGAAGACGTCAGCGGATAGCTACTCGACCAGACTAACGTACTTACGTTAGAATCTATGTACCCCCGAACCAGGATCTTGCCATGTGCATAACCGCTGAGCAACGAGATAAATAAAATGATACAACTCTTTTCTGATTTATCCATTCCACAACCTTGCTCTGGAACGTTTGCCTCAGATTGGAGCGAAACGTCGAAAAAATCAGTCCAATTTCTTCGCAGTATTTCCCCGATAGATTGCTCAGAACTGGGTCAAGTTTCTGTTTCAAGTGATCAGGACTACGAAAACGTCATTCAAACCGCTCAGCAAACTTTCCTAGAATGGAGAAAACTACCCGCTCCAAAGCGTGGAGAGCTCGTCCGAGACATCGCGATAACACTTCGCGAACACAAGGGTGCTCTGGGCGAACTGCTTAGTTCTGAAATGGGGAAAATTCGCTCTGAGGGATTGGGAGAAGTACAAGAAGCAATCGACATTGCTGATTTCGCCGTTGGTCTTTCTCGCACCATCGGGGGGAGCACTATGTTTTCTGAGCGAGCAGAACACCGAATGTATGAGCAGTGGCACCCGCTTGGACCAATTGGAGTAATTACTGCCTTCAATTTCCCCGTTGCGGTTTGGGCTTGGAATTCTTTTATTGCGGCTGTGTGCGGCGACACCATCGTTTGGAAACCTTCAGATCTCACACCGCTCACCTCAGTCGCCCTCATTGGGCTTTGTTCAAAGGTGGCGAGTGCCCATGGATACCCTGGGCTGTTTACCCTGCTCACGGGGGATGGCCCTGAGCTGGGGAAGAGACTTGCTGCGGATCCTCGGCTGCCGTTGATTAGTGCCACCGGTTCCTGTGAGATGGGCCGAAGTGTTGCGCAAAGTGTTGCAAAGCGTCTTGGACGCAGCTTGCTTGAACTAGGAGGCAATAACGCTGCAATTCTCCTAAAAGATGCCGAACTAGATATCGCGCTTCCTTCGATTCTGTTTGGTGCGGTAGGCACTGCGGGGCAACGTTGCACCTCTACGCGAAGGCTATTTGTTGAGAAGTCTATTTTTCAGCAGACCTGCGACCGCCTGAAGCGTGCGTATGCCGATGTTCGTATAGGCAATCCCCTTGATGAAAAAACCCTTCTTGGTCCCCTGATCAATCAAAAGGCGGTTGATAATTATCTCGCTGCGGTTACACGGATACCCGGCGAGGGTGGAGAGATTTTATTCGGCGGCAAAGTAGTCTCAAACGCCGCTTCACCGTTTTACGTCGAGCCGACACTGGTGCGCGCGAAAATTGGCATGCCTTTGTTGAAAGAGGAAACCTTCGCTCCCATTCTTTATGTGGTTGAAGTGTCCTCTCTCGAAGAGGCTATTGCGGAACAAAACAACGTGCCGCAGGGTCTTAGTTCAGCGCTATTTACCTCAAACCTTCGCTCATCTGAGCTCTTCCTCTCCGCTCGCGGTTCGGACTGTGGCATCGCTAACGTCAATGCCGGAACCTCGGGCGCAGAAATCGGTGGAGCCTTCGGTGGAGAAAAAGACACGGGTGGAGGTAGAGAGTCAGGCTCGGATTCGTGGAAAGCCTATATGAGACGCCAAACCAACACGATTAATTGGAGCGCAGGAGTAGAACTCGCACAAGGGGTGAGGTTTACTTAGGAGGGAGCTAGCGATACTGCGCTTCGAGTTCTTTGAGCATTCTCTGCTCTAGTCTTGCTTTCACCCGCTCACTTGCCCCGTCGTAGCTGAGATTCAAAGGTGGCTGAATCTCTGAGAAAAACTCTATCAAGGTCTCGACGTAGATCGGAAACAACTTACCTTCAAAATGCTTTAGCTTTGAGGCTGCCTCATTCAATCGTCGCAGTGCAATCGTGTGCTCTTTACCCCTCTTACGGTAGAAACATACGGCATCGAGGTGCGCGTGAATCTCCTTAAACAACACACTGAGTGCACCCTTCTTGCGTCGCAGCTCCCCTCGTTTCTTGATCTTTGCAGTTACTTCTGCAATCTCCCTCAGGTTATCTGCGGAGTATGGTTCGAAGATAAATCCATCGATACCCCCGAGCATTCCTGAGGCGACGTTTTCAGAGCTTCTATCTTTTGCTTTTAACACCGCACAATACGCGCAGTCTTTTCCCGCCTCCGTCTCTCGCTCTGCGCTGATGTAATCTGAAATCTGCTC
>CAYGNZ010000509.1:0-2777 GCA_964351345.1 uncultured Bdellovibrionales bacterium
CTATCTTCTAAGGTAAAAGATTTTAAGCGGATTAAGTTTAACAGGGTAAGTGATTCTAAGGCCGCTTGATTGCGGTCGATAAAGCGCATTTCACACTTTTCTTTCGAGCTATCCCAACAATAGCCGGCTTGAGAGCCTCTCCAGTAACTCTGATCAAGGTTCGTTTGTAGATCGATTGCAGTGTTAATCCACTGTTGATCAAAGCTGGCTTGATAAAGCTCAAGCAGCGCAAATATTTTTTTCACAGATTCCTCGGCAGATTCACTCTGTTGAAACAAGACTTGATTGGCGAGCAACAACGTCTCGGCAAGCAAGGCCCCGTCCTGCTTCGCTCGAGATAATCGTGAGCTCGCCGCAAGAATGATTGGGTCTTTGGGGGTTTTCAGCATTCCTTGATGGAGCGCGTTCTCCGCCTGCCGGAGGTAGTTCGGATCTTGAACCACTTGATAGGCCTCAAGTTTCGCAATTGCATCCCAGCCATGTAACTCAGCACTGAACGACATCGGTGGGCGAAGAAGCAGATGAGCAATCATTGGTGCGATATGTTTCGCAGCCGTTCTTCTCTGTACCCGTAAAAGAAACCGCGCCACGGTAATCTCGCTGTAGCCAAAACGGCCTTCGACAATCGGTCCAAACATTCCACCCCGAAGCCTTCGAGAGGAATGAATTTGTTCGAATGCAGAGGCAAGTGCTGCATCGGAGGTCGTGAGGGGTTGCGCCGCCAGTGGCGAGGAAGAGAAGGTAACCACAAGTTGGCAAAAGACGGCGGCAGAGATGCGAGTGAGTCGACTCATTCGCATGGTATCAGCTCTTCTTATTTTCCCGAATTCGAGGCTGCCCGATATCGCCGCGTAGCACTAAACTATTTGCGGGCACGCTCTCCATTAAAAACACGTTACCGCCAATAGTCGAACCCGCGCCTATGACCGTATCCCCACCGAGAATTGTCGCATTGGAGTAAATCACCACATTATCTTCAACCGTAGGATGACGGCGAACGTGCTTTACGGGAAATCCCTCCTCGTCCAATTCAAAACTCTTCGCGCCTAGGGTGACTCCTTGATAGAGCTTTACTCGATTCCCGATTACCGCAGTTTCTCCAATAACAACCCCAGTTGCATGATCGACAAAAAATCCACGGCCAATTCTTGCCCCTGGATGTATATCGACCCCGGTTTTTGAATGAGTCCACTCGCTCATCACACGAGGAATTATCGGAACCTGTAATAAATAAAGTTCATGGGCGAGTCGATGAGAGGCAACTGCTAAAAGTCCAGGATAACAAATCTGTATCTCGACAAAGGTCAGTGCGGCAGGATCACCATCATAGGCTGCTTGAATATCATCAATTACCGCTTCCCGAATACTTGGCAGTCGTTGCGAAAACTTCTCCATCACGCAGAGAGACTCCTCACGCGGGTCGACCTCTTTTTGCTTGCCCTCATGACAGGCAACCGCACCTTGCCATCGATACGGGAGCGCTCGCTCTATTTCAGCTTGCAGCAAATCCCAAGCCTCAGACAAGGTGCTTTGTAGAAACGGCTCCAGGGGGTCCATTGACCGATCGTCGTTGAGCGATCGTCCGGGAAAGAGCAGGTCCAATAACAAACGCTGCGCTTCTACGATGAGGCGTTGCCGAGGACCAGAAGCGGACACACTACGAGGAGAATCAACTTCTGCTAATTCATACAGCGGACACAGCGCTTGCACTACGGAATTCACGGCTGCTGATTTTTCGCTCGCTTTCTCAGACATCCCTATTCTTGCAACTCTGCTGCTTTGATCTTCAACAACTTCGTATTGACACTCACCTTACTTCCATCGAGATACTGCACTTCGAGCTGCCAGCCATTATCTTTAATTTCAACATCCGCCGCTCGATACCCTCGTCGAACCGCGCGCAAACGACGCTTTTGTGCAGCATCAAGGGGTTGCTCATCAGGGAGAACTTCTTGCTTACTATTTTCCATCATTGAAATACTAACCTAGAAGCGATTTCGTTATCTGACTGGCAGTTCTCCCCTCGAACTGACCTTTGTAGTCCTTATTCAGACCACCCATTACTTGGCCAATCGAGCTTGCACCACCCTCAATCATCTTCTCAATCACTGCGCGCAATTCGTCCTCACTCAATTGCTTGCCAAGAAACTGCTGCAGAACCTCAATTTCTTGTTCGTTCTCCGCGACCATCTCTTCCCGGCCCTGCTGTTCAGCAAAACCAATGGTGTCTCGTCGTTTTTTTATCTCTTTTTGAATAATCTCTATCATCTGCGGATCGCTTACGTCTTTACGAGAATCAACTTCGACCTGCTTAATCGCTGCGGTCAAACCACGAAGGGTGGTGACAACTTTCTGCTCGCGAGCTTTCATCGCGGTCTTCAGTGTATCGTTTATTTGGGTTCTTAGTTCTGACATCCCTCTACCTCCTATTCTCCAATTCGTCAGAGATTCTTGCTTTCATTTCTGCACTCAATGCTTCTTCTTTGCCCTGGTTCTCTGGCTTACGAACCCGCCGCAAAAGCAGGGCCACAAGCATGAAGCAAAAGAGCACAAACACGGCAGGCATTATCCAGGCCATCAGGCCAAAGCCCTCGGGTTTCGGCGTACCTCGCACATCTCCTCCGTAGAGTAAGAGAAGTTGATTACGCACGGCATTTGGTGAATAGCCTTGCTTAAGCCAGTCCATAATTCGAATCCGTAACTGGCGAGCTTGATCGCTGGGACAAGCTGAGAGAGTCCTACCGGGGCAGAAGGGACTCATCGTCGTGTCACTTATT
>CAYGNZ010000510.1:0-2776 GCA_964351345.1 uncultured Bdellovibrionales bacterium
CGATTGGCAACAATCGCAATCCGAATCGCTACGTCAGAATGAAGCGTTACGTTCATCGCAGCACTGCTTGCAAACAGAACTCGAGAATTTGAAGCGTTCGCACAGTGAGCTCAGGCAAGCGCTCCAGCGTAGGGATGTTGAGTATCAAGCCCTACAGCAATCGCTCGCCGTGAGCTTGCAACGTCGGATTAAGCAGAAAATTCAATCAATGCCGATTGCATTAAAAGCAGCCCGGCGGGCCAAAAACGTGCTGCTGCGGTTGCGCTAAAACGCCGCAGGACTAGAGGTGAACTACCTTACTGCCCGAACGTTCTCCGGGCTGCCCTACTCCGGGAAAGCTGACCGATTCCTCGTAGGACTTTGGCGCTGAAATCCCCATTACCTCAAGCCAGTCATCAACCGCACGAGATTCGCTGAATTCTTGGACCTTTTTAAGTCCAGATTCACGCATTTTGAGGCGCATCGGCTTATCCTTCAACAAGCGCACCGTACGCTCCACCGCTTCGTTGAGGTTATCGAGAGTAACGATAAATGCGTTCTTCTCGTGCTCGGCGTAGGAGTGAATTCCACCAGAGTCTGAGAGTATTGGCACTGCGCCAGAAGCCATGGATTCAATCCCCATTCGGCCAAACCCGTGCCAGTAAGATAGATCCATCACCACGTCGCTTTTTCGGTAGAGCTTCGCCACATCACTTTGACTCAAACGACCGAGGGATTCGACTACGCCATCGAGCTCGGGAGAAAGCTCAACGTCTTCTCCGAAAAGCTGGAGTCGAGCCTCAGGAACGCGCTTCTTGACCTCGCGCAGCACTTCGAGAGTTTCTCTCCCTCCTCGACGCGGGGTGCGTGGACGGTAATACGCAGTAAGTGTTGGACGACCGATGCTCGTATCCTGTGTACCTTCGTAAAACACGGTACGTGCAAGACCTGGGGTTACTCGAGCAATTTCAAGACCATGTTGTTCCCGCACGGTGTCTTGTAGGAACGCAGTTTTGGCTACCCCTTTCAGGCCAAGTTCGTAACTGTTCTCTGCTTCACGAATCGTGGGTAAGCAATCGGGGCGTGAGTAGAACCACGGCTCATAGTCCTGAATATAGTAGTAGCCTTCAAGTGAGGGAAAGCGCTGCTCAAGTGCTTTGACGAAGTATGCAGTGAGCCAAAAGGTCGCGACAACCTTTTGAGTACTCCAATTAAGCTCCATGAGCTGTTCTCTCGACATCGCCAGAGGTGGCGCAAGGTAGGGAAAACGAATTGGATCTGGCTCGGTGAGCGAAATGACTCTGGCCTCAACACCACGGAGTAATAACTCATTGGCGTGTTGCAACACCGATAAGGTCCCACCACCAAGGATGACACTGGGAATCAAGAATACCACCTCAACACCATCGAGCACATCTGCGCGAAGATCAGAACGGCGAGTTTGATGAGCAAGCCGACTAAACTCTCCCATCAAATCGCGCACGGAGACACTTTGAGTGGGCGCTTCAAGCGTGGCGCTGCATGCGTTATATCGCTCTCGAATGCTTCTCAGCGGATCACGTCGTAAAAACTCGGGATAACTCAGCCAGTAATGCCGCGCCCAGCGAGCATCAAAAATCGGTCGATTTTCGCGTTTGTACTGCAGACCTCCTTCAAGGCCAAAAGACTCTGATTTTCGGTGGAGTATCAAAGAGTCATCTGCAACCACCATGTCTGCCCCATTAAGAAACATGCGCATGCTGAGGTCTGACTCTTCGCAAAACCCTCGATTGTACACGGGATCAAAAAAGCCAAATTTATCAAGCGCCCAGCGACGAAGGTAAAGCAGTTGCCCCTCTGGAGTGATGATTGTGGGGTACTCTGGTTCTTTTAGTGAACGAATTCTTTCTGCCGCTTGCTCAAGTGAGTCTCCGGGATTGATATCAACTTGTAGATGAGGGGAGTTGGTTGACAGTGAGGAGGCAAGTGCAATTCTTGGGCGAGCATAGGCCGCTTTTTGCAGCGATTGAAGTGTGTGAGACGTGAGCACCACGTCAGAGTTGAGCAGGATCAGGTCGTTACCGGCTTTCGCAGCAGCAGCCCCCGTGAGGCAGGACTGCACAAAGCCACCGTTTTCAGGCTTGTTAATCAGGGTAATTCGCGGATTGCTCTCAGCCATCTGGGTAAGAGCATTGGTAGTGCCACGATCTGAAACATCATTGACGACAATAATTTCAAAATCCTCTGGCGCGTAGCGCAGAGTGCTCCGTAGGCACTGGACCGTGGCATCTAAGGCGCAATACACAGGGATGATTATACTGGCAGGACGCCGAACATTCCGTTCAGTTGCTTGAGCTTTTTGGTATCGCTGCTCGAATTCAATCAGCGAGGAAAGACTTGCAGACTGCTTTTCTGCTGATTTCTTTTTGCTACTTTTTTGCCGCTTTTCAAGCTCTGCAGTTCGTTCACTCTCTGAAGAGAGCAATGAACGGAGAACCGCTACCACTGCATCCGCATCATCAAGAGAGAGTGAGTCTTTGGACTTCGCACGCTTACTTTCTGCTATCTCAAGGGCTAGGGCACCACATGCGAGGGCTTCGCAGGCAAGCGCTCCGTACGCACCTTTTCCAGTGCAGTCGAGTACCACACTATGCTCATTAAAAAGCATGGCCGCTTCATCAGCATCAGCGCAGGCGTAACCAAGGCGAATGTTTTCAGCAACATCCAATGCCGCAAAGCCATGTAGCTCACCACCAAGTAGTCGAAATTCAACCTTTGGATTCGCCGCACGCACCGCGCGAATAAGCTTCAGGACTTT
>CAYGNZ010000511.1:0-273 GCA_964351345.1 uncultured Bdellovibrionales bacterium
ATAGTATCGCTAACAAGTTGTTCATAGAAGGCTACGTGGATGAGAGCCGTGAGTTAAACCGAATTGAAACGCTGTTTCTGGGTAAACTCGAACAGATAGAGGCGTCTCTATCCTCGGTACTCCGATTAAGGCGTATGGGAGATGCCGAGCTCTTAGCCATACTTCATTCCTGTAGCACCGGCCTAGAGCATCCGCTTGTTGTCCCTGAGCCAGCAACTGACCTTAGCTACTATCTCGCCAGTCAGGATTTAATCACAGGCTTCTACCCTCAAG
>CAYGNZ010000511.1:295-552 GCA_964351345.1 uncultured Bdellovibrionales bacterium
CTACCGGAAATGATGGCTTCAGTGATGCGACTTCCTATGCCACTGAGACTCTCAAGCAGGTTTATCTTCTGTGAGCCCTACACTGCTGAAAAGAAGATTGATCGAAAGCGGGCTTATTGGGAGCAGAAACGAACCCGGCTGAGTGACATGTTCGCAAGATCCCTTAAGTGGGATGAAAGTGGACATATCGACCAACACGCTGACCTTATGATGAGTGATGCCTTGGAAGCTCAGGCTGAAGCTGCATCCGGCCATGC
>CAYGNZ010000511.1:562-2776 GCA_964351345.1 uncultured Bdellovibrionales bacterium
TTCTGTCAGGGGACAGTCGCAATCAAGTGATGGAGAATGCGACGGAAGCAAGAAAGGAGCTTCAGAACCGGGGACTGAATGCTCGAATTGAAACCTTCAACGCTCTGGAGTCGTTTCTAGGCTCCCTGCCGGGACACGGGTATTACGATGTCCGAACGCCAATTCTTCATACGATGAATGTGGCTCATCTGGCCCCCTTCTCAACTATTTGGGCTGGAGAGGAGATGCATCCTTCACCTCTCTATCCACCCGAGAGCCCTGCGCTAATCTACTGCGTCTCAAGCGGGCGCACACCGTTTCGATTTAACACCTTCGTCGATGACGTTGGCTCGACAATTGTTATCGGTCCAACCGGCTCTGGAAAGACTGTATTGTTAAACACAATGGCTCTACAGGATTTCCGCTACCCTGAAATGCAGGTTTTCTACTTTGACAAGGACTACGGTGCCTATGTCGTCTCAAAAGCAACAGGCGGTGTTCACTACGACTTTCTCGGCGAGCAAAGTAATGAATCTACGGAACGTCTCTCGCTCTATACGCTTGGGTCTTCTTCCGGAGGTAAGGTAGAGGTCATCTCTGGCTTGTCCAGTGACTTCAACATTGTGAGCGATAAGAGTCACATCCTGAAATCACAGTTTTTGATATCGCGCCTCGGTGCAGGCTGCGTGCATTAGATAAACTTCCCTAGAACTGGCAGACTAGCAAATGCTTAATCGAATCATTGACCTCTCACTTCAAAACCGGTTACTTGTTTGCGCTCTCGTTCTCATATGCACAGTCCTTGGTGCAATTTCCCTGTACAGGCTACCTATTGACGCCTTCCCGGATACTACACCGGTACAGGTGCAGGTCAACGCGACGGCTCCCGCTCTCAGTCCCGAGGAAGTTGAGCAGCAAGTCACCGTTCCGCTTGAGCAGAAAGTAAGCGGATTACCTGGCCTGATAAACGTACGGTCAATTTCAAAATTCGGATTCTCCCAAATTGTCGCAACATTTAGCGACGACACAGATCTCTATCTAGCAAGACAACTCGTCGCCGAGCGGATTCAAGGAGTCGATCTTCCTGAAGGCTTGGATCAGCCGCGTCTTGGCCCTATATCCACCGGGCTAGGAGAAGTATTTCACTATCGCTTGCGAAGCAAGACCAGGGAACACTCTTTGACGGATCTACGTGAGCTGCATGACTGGGTAATTAAACCGGCTCTGGCACAGGTTTCTGGAGTTGCTGAAATCAACTCATGGGGAGGTTTCGAGAAACAGTATCATGTAGTGATAGAACCGGAAAAACTCATTCAGTACCAACTTTCTTTCAATGATGTGTTTAGCGCGCTAAGAGAGAACAATCGAAATGTTGGTGGCGGGCAGATTAATCGAAGCGGCGAGTCCCTCCTGGTGCAAGGCGTCGGCCTCGTTCAGTCTATTGAAGAAATCTCGGATATTGTAGTCTCCGCGAGTGACGGAGTACCGGTTCGCATTCGAGATGTTGCCGTGGTGCAGATCGGACATGAGATCAGAAGGGGTGCGGTATCTGCTGCGGGGCAAGGAGAAGTAGTTCTTGGCCTTGGATTCATGTTGATGGGAGAGAATAGTGCCGAGGTAACAAGAGCGCTTCAAAAGAAGCTCACTGATGTTGAGGCTTCCCTTCCAGACGATATTTCCATCGATATTCTCTATGATCGCACCGAGCTTGTTGAAAAGGTCATTTCCACGGTTGAACACAATTTGCTGACAGGTGCAATGCTTGTCATCGCGGTTCTCTTCACTTTTTTGGGCAATTTTAGAGCAGGACTGATTGTTGCCGCGGCCATCCCTCTATCGATGATGTTTGCTGGGAGTTTAATGCTTCAAGCTGGGATCGCCGCCAGTTTGCTGAGCTTCGGTGCTCTTGACTTTGGTTTGATTGTCGATAGCTCGGTTATCATGGCTGAAAATTGCGTGCGCCACGCCAATTTGTATCGAGACAAACCGTGGGACAAGCTTATACGCGACGCGGCAATTGAGGTGCGAAAGCCGACAATGTTTGGAGAACTGATCATCCTTATTGTTTTTCTGCCAATTCTGACTCTGGAGGGCATTGAAGGGAAATTATTTCGCCCAATGGCGTTAACGATGATCTTCGCGCTTCTGGGCTCGCTTATTCTTTCGCTAACGCTCATGCCGGTTCTCTGTAATTTGTTTCTCAAACGTGGAGCAAGTGAACATGAACCGAGAACT
>CAYGNZ010000512.1:0-2774 GCA_964351345.1 uncultured Bdellovibrionales bacterium
ATTCAAACGAGCTCGGATCTCATCAAGCATTTGGCTCAATTTCTGCTGAGCGTGGTTGGTCTTAACAAGAAGGCCAAACCTTGGGCGACCTTTGAATATCCCGATGAAGCTCGTCCCTACGCGCCTCGCTATCGAGGGCGTCATCGTTTGACCTTGAATGAAGAAGGTTCAATTCGCTGCACGGCGTGTTTCCTTTGCGCGACAGCCTGCCCTGCAGATTGCATCTACATTGAGGCGGCTGAGCACGATAACGCGCAAGTAGAGAAGTTCCCTGATCGTTATGAAATCGATACCTTACTTTGCATCTATTGCGGCTACTGCGTTGAAGCCTGTCCTGTTGATGCAATACGGATGGACACAGGAATTCATCCTGAAATTTATCCTCCCGATCCTCGAGCCTTTATCGAAGACAAAGAGACACTGATGCAGCGTTCACGAATCATCGAGGATGAGGGACCAGAGGCACTGTTCAAGCGGCATATGGCGAAGCTTCGCGATATCGAGAAAAATCCTTCGCGTGCGGAATACTAGTTCCTGCTCAATATGCCTGAAAGCGGGCGGTGTGTGCTAGTTGAGGAAGCTCTCCAACTGCTCAAGATATCTGCGTGAAACCACGCGAGCCATTCCGGGATTCGACTGTTTATCGAGCAGAATGAGGAGCAGTTGTTGGCCCTTGTTGAGCGAGCAAATCAGACTGTAGTCTTCACTGCTTGTGAGCAGTATTTCTTCCAGTGTGCTGCCGGAAGAATCGCTTTTCCCTGTAGCACCAAGGGCTTCTATGGCGGCGCTACTGAGCTTTCGGTAAAACGCACCGACCACATCAGGGTCTAAACTATCTTCATCGCTAATCGCACAAATCGGCATTCCTGTGCTGCTTTCAATAAGTATGCTTGCAATGAATCCAGATATTTCATCGCGAAAACAATCCAGCACATCTTCCACGCTGCCTACTTGTTCTACTTTGACTTGGGGCTGGTATGAGCCACGTTCTTGGGCCGGCTTTGTCTTCTTGTCGGGTCGAACACTAGGTGATCCGTTTTGGGCCGCCGCGCTGGGGTTGGTCTTGGGCAGCGCGAGAGCGGAGGTATCAACGAGTTCACTAAAGTGCATGCCCGAGATGGAGTCCCCGAGGGGTTGAAGTGGTTTGTATTGAGCGGAACCGGCAGCCCATCGCTGTAGCATTGCAAGTGCAGCCGCGGTGTGACGTTTGATGATGTCCTGGCGGACTCGCTTGTCAGCGACCCCGAGCACGAGGAGAATCTCTTCAAGACTTCGCTTGCCGTCTTCTCTTGCTTTTTTGATTCCCGCGAGCAGGTGTTCTTTGGCGACCTGATTCTCTCGCACAAGTATGCTTTGAAAACTCTCTTCCTGACCGCTGGCAAAAGCCCAGACTATTTGCCCTCCGTTGAGGTACACCTTGGCGTTCTGATCTTGATGATTGAAGATCACCTCGCCGGACTGCTTTGCCGTTGCCAGTGCATAAAGGTAGGCAAGTGCGTCACCGGTGTTTGTCAGAGAGTAGCTATTCATCTAATTCGTCTACCCAACCGCCACTTTTGGCGTTTTGAGCGTCTACAATTGCTAAATCATCCCGAAGCCCGCCTAGCTTCAAGCACTAAACTAAAGATGCAGCGGATAAGGCGGGGGGTGCCAACTCAGGGCGATTGCTCAATAATTCCTGGTTTTGCCAGTATCCTTCTTAGTGGTACTAAGCTTATACTGTTGAACTAATCGTCTTGCTGCGGAGATAATGTGAGCTTCCTCGTCAGATTCTGTTTTAAATTATCGACTATTTCCCTGCTGTTTCTTAGCGCCTGCGGAGGCTCTGGAGGGAATTCTGTAGCAGGTTTGCCTAGTCGCGGGAGTTTTACACTCACCTCAGCAGAGGCAGAGGCCTTTGCTCGCGTGGCCGAATTTCTCTTCGTTGAAGTCCAGATTAATGGTGCACCGGCAAACTTCTTACTCGATACCGGCGCTGATGCATTTGTCGTCGGCGAGGAGTTCGTCGCGCGCGCAGGACTTGAGCTTGTCTCGCGAGCAGAGGTGACCACCATCGCGGGAACAAGCACCGTTGATGTTGCTCGAATAAATGAATTCGCTTTTGCCAATGTGCTTGGAGTCGATATTGATGCGGCCGTCTTACCGCTGACCAATATCGACGGGATAATTGGCCTGCCATTTTTTGAAGCAATCGTAATGTCGCTGGACTACTCAAGTGGTCGGATGGTGATTCGCGATCCCGCGACGTTTTCCTTGGCGGAGAATGTCGATCAATTTGGCGGAGAGTTGCTTGAAGTTGGTCCTCGTTTGGTGCTGGACTCCCTGGTGGTAGATGGCGTCTCGGTTGGACCGCTCCGTGTTGATACGGGGAGTAGTGGGGGAATCCGAGTTGATATGAGCAGGGGGCAAACTCTGCTTGCGCAAGCAAATGATACACTCCCCGTGCAATCAAGTGCGACCAATGGTCAAGTTCCCGGAACGGCATTTATTGTTTCTGACGTGGCGAGCGATACCTTCTTTTTACGAAATCAATTTATGATTGTGCAGTCAGAGCCCCTGGAAGTGGGCTTGCTAGGAAGTTTAGTGCTGCGTCAGTTTTTCATAGTATTTGATGCGGGTCGCGGCACGATGCTGCTGCGCCAGGATAGGGCCTTTGAGTATGCCCTAATTGATGCGTCAGACTTGTTTACCAATAACCCTTTTGCGCGTGGCCCAACAAATGCGTTCGATGATGTGGCGCTGTCGTTGCAATTTGGCTCCTCAGAATAAGCGGT
>CAYGNZ010000513.1:0-2773 GCA_964351345.1 uncultured Bdellovibrionales bacterium
GGACCACGTACCACCGATATCGCCCCAGGATATGATCACATTACTTCTTCAATAGGGGCGGCGATGATTGGCTGGTTTGGCTGCGCGATGCTTTGCTACGTCACGCCGAAGGAACACTTAGGTCTACCAAACAAGCAAGATGTAAAAGACGGAGTCATTGCGTATAAGATCGCTGCCCATGCAGCAGACCTTGCAAAAGGCCACCCCAGTGCACAACTCCGCGATAACGTTTTGAGTAAAGCCCGTTTCGAATTCAGATGGAACGACCAATTCAATGTTGCACTTGCACCGGATACAGCGCGAGAGTTTCATGACGAAACCCTGCCCTCGGAGAACGCGAAAGTTTCGCATTTTTGTTCAATGTGTGGACCCAAGTTCTGTTCAATGAAAATTACTCAAGACGTTCGGGAGTATGCAGCGCAGCAACAAATTGAGGCGGAAGAAGCATTAAGTAAGGGTATGCAGGAAAAGTCGAAACAGTTTGCCGACTCCGGTTCCGAACTTTACGTTCCAAAGGCCTAAGGCGGGGTTTTGGCCTGGGCCAAGCGGAATCCCTGGGACATTTCTCTCGGGGTTGGGGCTAAGCTTCCGATTCGACCGAAAAAAACTGTTTCCTTTTGTTAGTTGCGCACATCTTACTTATTGCTTGAATGCGATGAGGGAGTTTGAATAGTAGTTCAACTGCTTAAACGCATCGAGCAGATACTTGCAGGTAAGGACTAGACTAGCTCAGCATACTCTAGTAAGTTGCTGTAATTGTTAAAAATCCTTTCATCTGCTAAAGTTTCGATGAGCCATGAGGTTTAAGGCTTCTTATTAACGGCAAAGTTAATCATCTTTTCGGTTATGAGCGGGAATTCAGACTGCCTTACAAAAGCTGACCTTATTGACTCGATATACGATAATCTCCCCTTCGATAAGCAGAAAGCTACGCAAATCGTTGAAGATTGGATCGAGCTAATCAAGGAAGGTCTCGACCGCGATCACAAAGTAATGATCTCTGGTTTCGGTGTGTTCGAAGTTAAAGAAAAACATGCACGCCCCGGGAGAAATCCCCAAACTGGTGATAAAATTACCCTGTCTGCGCGACGAGTAGTGAAATTTAAAGCGAGCCAGATATTGCGGCGTCAATTAAACGATGCTGTGCAAAAGGACGCTCCTCCTCCACCCCCGCCTCCAGCGGACTAGGTGCGAGCGCAGGCAGTTCGGCCCCACGCTATCTGAGACTGGTCACGAGGCACCGTGAAACATGCTTTTGCGTGGTTCTAGGTGCCCTGCGGCGTACCTCGAAGCTGGGTGTGCGAGGTCTAATTGTTTGTGAAAGCGTTCCTGCGTCCAGCAATGACCGTTGACAATGCTCGGCCGTGGTCGATACCGTTCCCTAAGAAGAAGGAGAGCATTGTTTAGACTTCTTCAACTTCGCAAAGTAATCTAGGTGTCGCTTAGAAACTTCAGGCAACGTGGGTGCAAGTAACCTTGGGATTTCAGACTATGCAAGAAGACGTTACCTTGGCTGAGCAAAAAGACCTCGGGCCGCGAGAGAGAATTCTTGAAGCTGCACTTGAGTTGTTTGTCGAGCAGGGCTATTTCAACACCAACGTTCCAGACATCAGTAAAAAATCTCGCTGTAGTGTCGGTTCCATCTACCATCACTTTGTAAACAAAGAAGAAATCGCTTCCCAACTCTACAAAGACGGTATCTCGCGTTTTCGCTCGGCGATTAGTGCGGCGATTGACCCCAGTGAAGATCCTGAAAAAACGATTCATGCGATAGTCGTGTCCTTCCTGAGCTTTGCAGAGGAACACCACGTATTGTCGCGCTACCTTTGGCTCGCGCGACACAATGAGTTTTTAAGCGACAAGGTTCGCAAACCAACGACGGTTGGATTTGATGAGCTCGGCCGTCGGCTTACCCGTGTAATAAAAAGTGGTGTTCGCAGTGGGACTATTCCCCGAGTCAAAGCCGAGGTGTTCTGGAGTATTGTGTTCGGTATCCCACTGAGCTACGTGCGTGATTGGCTCGATGGTTACACCACCGACTCCCCGAGTGGAGTTGCAAGTAGCCTCGCGAGTGCATGCTGGGCCGGACTCCAGGGCGCAAAACCGTCCTAGTTCATCCCTCGATCTATTTTTTGAAACATCTCCTCGCTAAATTCTAGAAGCGAGTTAATCGTATAATCTGCCTCAGCCGCCAAAAGCTCTCTCGGTGCGTCCTTATCAGGCACGGCAACACATATCATCCCTGCTGCTTTCGCCGAACGAACACCTGCCAGTGAATCCTCAAATACCAGACAATCTTGCGGCTGCACCCCAATCATTCTCGCCGCGGAAAGATACACATCAGGTGCTGGTTTGCCTCGTTGTTCAAACTCGGCCGAATGCCGCACTTCAAAAAACTCCTTCAATTCCAGAGCAGTCATCACCGCTTCAATCACGCGTTGGAAAGACGAAGAGGCAAGTCCAATGCGCACGCCATGTGTCTTACAACAGGCGAGTGCCTCAGCAACACCAGATTTCCGGACACCTTCCTGCTCGATGAGTTCTATTACCCTGGTAAGTATCCTCTCTTGCACCTCTGCCTGAGTTGTTCCCTGCCAAGGTCGAAGCTGAAACCAATGAGCGACAACCTCGTCAATTCGAAAACCCATCGTCGAGGCACAATCCTCAACACTAAGCTCGACACCGATTTGAGAAAATACTTCTGTCTCAGCGCGCTGCCACAACGGCTCAGAGTCGATGAGCAGTCCATCCATGTCAAACAGTGCCGCAGAGA
>CAYGNZ010000514.1:0-966 GCA_964351345.1 uncultured Bdellovibrionales bacterium
ATTTGAGCCGCTGGAATTGTACTTCCCAAATCCCAGGCGAGACTCAAGGCAAGACGCGATACAGCGTCTGAAGAGAACCGGAGTAATACTACTTATCCTGGTGCTCGTCGCAGCTCTCGGGGGAGTTGGGTATTACAGCTTCAGTAAGATTTCCGAGCTAGAGCAGGAGATTGATACCGTGCGGGAACGGTCACTCTATCTCTACATCGAAAATCACGATCTACGCTCCGAACAGCGATACCTCAATGTAAAGCTTGAGCTTCTCTCGATTAAGCTAGGCCTTAAAGAGCTACAGGAACGAGTCGCAGAGCCTGCAGTTGTAGGAGGCAATGGAAGAACGGCTCAAAGAGAGGTCTTCTCGAGGTGGCGCGCAAGTTCAGAGGAGGATTCGAGTAGTGACGTGCTCGGTTTTCGCTCGAATGAAGACAAATCCTATCATTAATACCATGATGGCCCTCCCCGCAGAACACGCAGGTGCAGGGACTTCGGTTCTTTCACTTGCTGTTCTGCTTATTCAATACGAAGAAATGCGAGCCAATTTTTTATGCTCAAGAGCTGCAATGGAAATCTCGCTGGAAAGAGCGATGTTTCGTTGTTCGCGAAAACCAGAAAAGTAAAGAGAACATCACGGCGCCGAAGTTGGAAGCTTCAGACGCCGTGATGTTTGTAAATCTCGTTTTACTTTGTCAAACCGAGACTTGGGCCTCGATACCGTCAACACGCTCACCACTGTGGATCACTTGATCGTCGTTAAACGTTCGATCCCTGGCACCGTAACCGTCTTCGCTACCGCTTGCCATTGCTTCTGGGTTGAGGTCAAGCAGTGCGAATCGATCTTCGTGACCGGGTCCACCATCGTCAATCAAATGCAAGGGGTAGGAGCCAGGACGATAACGAATCGCGCGCTCGGTCCCGCGGTAGCGGAAATCGAGCTGTGTCGCGATTGCCATGGCAAAGCTTATTCCC
>CAYGNZ010000514.1:976-2773 GCA_964351345.1 uncultured Bdellovibrionales bacterium
GCCAATATTGGGTGGGCAGGGCACGGTCCAACCTTCAGCATGCGACTGACGACCACCGTTCTCAAGCACCTCAGTCCATTCATGGGCGTAGCCAAAGCTTCGGCCCACGCCGGGAACATCAGTCTCGATGTAGAAAATGTGTTTCTCCCCTTCGACGCCGTCTCTCGGTTTCATCGAGTAGATTGCTTCCGAGGTCTTGCCGTTGGAGGACTTGACCAACTGCCAGTTTGTCGGCACGCCAGCCCATTCGCCAATCACCGGGGTGAATTTCAACCAGTAACCGTCAGGGGTGGAATTCCCCTTGAAGTCACTGATGAAGTAACGACCTTGAATTCCCAAGACGTCCTTGAGTTTTCTTTGTCGCAGTTCATCCGGGTCAAGCGGATCAAACACAACGTTGGAGTGCAGCGACGCTTCGAAACGACGTGCGAAAGTACCCTCTCCGCAGAACAGCCGATTGCGAGTTGAGTGATGCACGGCGTGATGATGCGGAGCGGTATCAGGAAGTGGTCCGATATATTGCGTTCGGGAACCAGTTCCGATTCGTTCGAGGAAGCGAAGCGTGATTTCCTCCACGTGCTGGGGGCGAATCACATCCGCGAGCGAGCCGCGAAGTTCTTCGTTTCGATCTATCCCCATTGCGTTGTTCAGTCCGGGCATCACACAGCCGAAGACCATACTCTGCAGGAGGAAGTTACCTGCCTTCGGCAAGTAGTGATCCACACAGTACAGCTCGGCATCCATGTCCGGCACTTTCTGAACTTGAGGAAACCGAGGATCGGAACCGCAAAACTCGGGACCGTACACCAGTTGTCCCAGAGTCATGTAGTGCTCTTCGAACAAGCCTGCCGGCTTCTCCGCGAGGAGTAGCAGGATTGCCAGACGAACAGCCAAGGGGTAGCGAGCGATGCGCTGAATTGCCTCGATCAGCAGATTCTTGCGTTTCGGAGCGTCATCAATGCAGTCGATGTTACCCGAGAGCAGAGCGATTGCGTGGTAGATGCTTATCCGCGCTTCGGGGTATTGCATCAACAACTGCGCAAGCGCTTCACCAATCGCATCAGCACCAGCATCGGTGGTGGCGCGACCTTGAACGAAACTCCAACGACTGCAAAATTCCTCCCAACGTGGACCCATGTCATCTGAGTACCAACCAAATTCACGAGCCTGCTGCTCGAAGTACACGCGAGCATCCGTAATCCTCTTACTTCCCGTGCTGACAAAGCGAACGTTCTCCGGCACTTCTCCGCCGTTCTCGTTTGCGAGTCGAATGAACGCAAAGTACAAAGCATGAATTACGAACCTCCCCCAGACATCGCCCCGACCATGTACAACAATGATGTGACCGGCGCTCAACAAACTTTTTACCGACATGCCAAAATCCTTTTCTTTAGCAAAAGACGCGACGTATTTCGGCGAGTAAAACCGAAAAATAACTACCTTTAAGCGAACAACGAATCGCCTACGTCAGAGCTCGTGTGAAGCTGTGAGAGAAGACGACTCGGTTCCACGCGTCCGTAAATTAGTTGCGCAGAGTACTCTGCGAACCAAAACGCGGACGTATTCTACGTCGTTTGGAAAAGAACTGAGGAGAATGAAAGAGAAGCAAGAATTGCTTCTTTGATTGCTCCGGCATGAAATACCAATGACGCCAGCAGCTCACCGCGACTACGCCGCGCGGCAGCACTGCAACTGCTGAAGAAAACCAAGAAAACCACCATTTCTGTAGATAATTACAGTCTATGGAGATCATTAGCAGAGCTTATGATACTGCCACGCTAACAACCCCGTAATCAG
>CAYGNZ010000515.1:0-2769 GCA_964351345.1 uncultured Bdellovibrionales bacterium
GCTCTACGGAAAGGCTTAGAATAAGCCAACGTTGATACCGGGAGCAGTATATAAGTAGATTTGAGGATGTTGATTCGGACATGGATAACGATTCTAAAACCAGTATTGGCTTTGTGGGCATGAGTTGTTCAGAGACAGAACTACTTGTTGATGACTATATCGACGCTGAGCTTAGCGAGTTAGACGCCCTGCGCTTTGAGCGCCATGTGGCAAACTGCACAAGCTGTCGCGAAATCTTACGTGACACGGAGCGGGTTGTGGCAACCGCAAGAATGCTCTCTCAACGCCCGGTATCTCCTGCGGTCTCAGCTCGCTTGCGAGAGCGTCTGCAGCAGGAGCTAGGAATTAAGCTAAGTCATGAGAAAAAGCCTCGGCTTTCCCTTGTTGACTAGGATAAAGGCGAAATAACAAGTGTGCGTTTTGAGTGAAACGCGTAGTATTATACGGTATTAATTCGTCAGACTAAAAGAGAACGCTCCTTGAATCCGATTATTACATTGCTTGTCTTTGCAATTGTTATCCTGATACTCGTTCTTGTTGTGTATCTTATTGTTTTGAAAAATAGCCAACCTCCGGAAGCTTCCGAGAGAAAGTGGACCGACCCAAAATTTCACGACTGATTCATTTCCTGAGCTATCGACAAGCGGCCTGTCTATTGCTGCTTCTATGCTCGATCTCTTACCCTGGAGTTTTCTCCTCCACTGCAGTCGCTCAAGATCCGCCCGTAGCCGAGGGCTTCGCTTCGGAAAAGAAAGAACCGGAGCCGATTAATAAAACCCTGGCAAATAGCTCCGGACTTTACTTTGGACATGTGCTGTTTATTCAGGCAGGACGCTATATTTTTGTTCGTCCAACAGACTCGGAATATAGCCGCAAAACTTTTTATCTCGATTCTTTGACGCGGTATAGCAAGTTTATCGATGGTCTGAGGAAGCGGGCGCGCTCAGCGGAGTTAGTCGAGGGACAGAAAGTTGCAGTCAGATATTTCGCTGGCGAGAAATTCGCGGTTGCCGATGAGATTTTTTTGGTCGACGGAGAATTTGAGCCGAACAAATACGGCAAAGCAAAACGTCGTTCGAAGAAAAGGAAATCAACCAAGAAGGACAAGGCGGAAGAGTCGGATGAGGAAAGTTCGACTGATGAAGAGTCCGAGGAGTAGGGAGAGAATCGGTCGAGCGAATTAGAACAGTCGCAGCAGAATTTCTTTTACGACCTCGTAGCCAAACAGCAAAATCAGCGTGCCGACCGCAATAGCGGCAACGCTGTAGAGCACGCCTAAGGCTGAAACCAAACCATCGCCTTCAAGCATACCAAATCCGATAAGAAAGATGCCTCCTGCTGGAAGGGAATTTGTACCAGGAATCGGTATCGCCATGAAGCAGGCGAGCGCACAAATCAAGACACCGAGAAAAAACTTTGAGGTCTTTGTGGTGACGAGAAAACCAAGGCGCGGTTTGCTGAATCGTTCGAGGACAGCAACAAGACGCTGCATCGCAAATTTCATTTTTTGAAAATCTGCAGGGTTAAAACTCCGTTCGCGAACTTTTTTAGGCAACCACACCGTGTCTTTCCCTCGAAGTAGCCGAATGCCTATTGCGAGCAAAGGAATTGAGAGAATCGTTGAGTACCCAGGAGCAGGAACGGGCAGCGCAGAGGGAAGTGAAAACAGAATCAATACAATCGCCATTCCGTGCTGATCAAGTTCGTCGACTACTGCACCAAAGGAGGTTTCTTTTCGGTTGGGGTCGAATATTTGATTGAGAATAGAGGAGAGGCGGACGGCATCGTGACGATGGTGTCCTAAGCTAATATCTTGATGTTCTGTGATATCGGAATTCTTCATAGCAGCCTTTTTGACCCCTCAGGCGGGAGCGAGCTGAAAGCTACCGCGAGTGCCGGTCATTGTCTACTCTTTGCAGGAGATATTCGTTGCAGCCGTGCTTACCCCCTACGGTGCGTAATTTTATCAAGGCAAAGCCTGCATCTCGGTAGAAATCGACTATTTCTTCGGGGCTTGCCACTTCAAAGGGGTAGCCGCCGAGCCAATCGAGCCAATCAGTGAGCATCGCCATGCCTCGGCCGTCCTTATCGTATTCTCGAATACTTTTAATTGGATTCTTCAGTTCCGAGAGGTCAATCAGGATTCGGGCAACGAAGAATAGTGGGAGAAAAACCACTTGGCAGATATATTTACCGAAAGCGCCAGAGCAATAGAAGGCTTTTATCTTTTTCCAAATTTGGGATTTTACACCTTGGTCATTGTAGATGGCTATGGCGAGTAAGCCGTCTTGTCGCAGAGGCTTTGCCGCTAAATCCAGCGCGGTCCACATATCACCGGTGTGATGCAGTACGCCCCAGGAGTAGACAATGTCCATCTTCGGTAAATTTTCAATGTAGGAGCTTTCAAGAATTGAGCCCTGATCGATTTGCCAAGAATCATCACCGGGGAAATATTTCTCGCGTAAGGCTTCAGTGCAGGCGACTGAGTCGGCATCAAAATCAAATGAGTATACGCTGGCTCCAAGACGACGGGCGGCAAGGCTAAACAGGCCGCTTCCTGAACCAATGTCGAGAAAGCTCTTTCCTTCGAGACTACGAACCAGCAGCAGTTTTCGAAGCGATTCCTCTGCGGCCTTAATTCGCTCCTCGGTGAGGAGGCTCAAGGGCGCTACCTGCGCGCTGAGGCGGAGGCGGTCGCGGCTCTCGAGGGGCGGCCGGCGTTGGGGCTCTTGAGCTTGCCCTTGTATTTGAAGTGGCGGCAGGCGAAGC
>CAYGNZ010000516.1:0-2063 GCA_964351345.1 uncultured Bdellovibrionales bacterium
TGCTGGAATTGACGCTTCACTTTCTGGCCACTCGCTATCACGATACCTTCAACCTCATACTTCATGGCTATTCAGCACCTCTCTAGACCAATGCATTCGAGCCCTAGCCGTTGCGCGGTCCTCTTCCAACAGACCTTCGCAATACTACTCGGAATCTAGGCAATACCATTCGAAAATCATCACCATTTGAATAGTATAAATCCCACTCGATAAGCAAATTGCGCCCAGTGGCCGTAGCCCTGTTCCACATTCACGTGTATCTAACTAGGTTATGTCTCGCTTAAGCGAAAAGCATGCAAACTAAGTTGAAATAAGTAACCGAATAGAATGAATAATTTTTCCATCTAGATGAGATATGAGCACGAATCGAGTCTTTTGAACTGATTACTACACTGAGATCTGCACAAAACTCGAAGAACTGGGGAACTAAACTGTGGCGGAAATTGTAGTCATTTTGTGCAGATCAAGACTTAGAACCCTTGAAACAAATGTCAATTTGGTGCATGTATAGTGCCTCTATTTTCCCCACGGAGTCCATGCGCATGTAATTTGCGCGATAGATTACTCATCTATCTGTTGACCCCTAACTTGGGAATCCGTCTGCTGTTTTTTCCCGGACCGAATCATCATGCGGGTCTAGGAATTTAAGTTGACGATAACAACTGCGCTCCCTAGTGAAGGAGCTCAAGACTAGTGGCTATTCTTAGCGCTAGTCTTACTAGAAAGGAATTCATCATGTTTGCGGTATTAAGAACCGGAGGAAAGCAGTACTGTGTTGAGCCGGGTTCTCAAATCGAGGTCGAGAAGCTAAGCG
Source organism: uncultured Bdellovibrionales bacterium (assembly GCA_964351345.1). Classification (GTDB taxonomy): domain Bacteria; phylum Bdellovibrionota_C; class UBA2361; order SZUA-149; family SZUA-149; genus SZUA-149. The sequence continues at coordinate 815 of CAYGNZ010000516.1, forward strand.
GTGAGGTGGGCGATACCATCGAGCTGAACGAAGTTTTGCTTGTCGCTAATGGCGAAGACATTACGGTAGGACAGCCGCTTGTAGCTGGTGCTGTGGTTGCGGGAAAAATCATTGACCAAACCCGCGGAGAGAAGAAAGTAATCTTTAAAAAGGTGCGGCGCCAGGGCCAACAGCTTAAAAAAGGCCACAGACAGTCAATTACCAAGCTTGAAGTAGAATCGATTTCTGCAGGCAAAAAATAATTTCGAGATTGAGGAGAATTTTCGATGGCTCATAAGAAGGCGGGTGGATCATCTCGTAACGGACGTGACTCACGCGGACAGCGACTTGGCATTAAGAAGTTTGGTGGCGAGTCAGTGCGCGCAGGAAATATCCTTGTTCGACAGCACGGAACCAAGTTCCACCCTGGCATCAACGTTGGCTTAGGCCGCGACTGCACCCTATTCGCTCTAGTTGACGGCGAAGTCAGCCTCGAACGCAAGGGCCGAGATAAGAAGCAGATTAGTGTTTATCCTGCGGCTTCTTAGGGATTCTTTGGATTAGAATAATTGGATTGGGGAATTGCCGGGAGTTTATAACCCGAGGGGTTAGGCTATACCCACTGATCTCTGCCTTGTTCTTAGTCTTTGTCTCTGCCTTGGTCTTGGTCTCAGCCTTTCTCTCTGCCTAATTACTCAGTCTCCGCCTCAGTCTCAGTCTCTGCCTAAAAAATGCAAATTGATAAGGCTGAGACGAAGATAAAGACTGAGAATTTAGACGGAGAGAAAGGCTGAGACCAAGACCAAGGCTGAGGCTGAGGCTGAGATTAAGTCTGAGACTGAGAGTCTTGGACGGAGTTATTAGGAAATAGTCTAATTCGATAGTAGGCTCTAAATATATTTCTCCCCCCACCCCCAACCAGGACGCCAAACAAATGAGATTCATTGACGAAGCCAAAGTTCAAGTTCGCGCCGGAAGCGGAGGGGCTGGGGCGGTTAGTTGGCGTAGAGAAAGTCATACTCCTCATGGAGGGCCTGATGGAGGAGATGGGGGCAATGGTGGCGCTGTTGTCTTTCTTGCCGACACGAACCTCAATACCCTAATCGACTTCTCCTTCCAGCCACTAATTCATGCTGAAAATGGCAAGAACGGAGAGGCGAATCTTCGCAGCGGTGCTGATGGTAAGGACGTGGTGCGAGTCGTTCCCGTCGGCACTCAGGTGTATTTCAACGACGAACTAGTTGCAGATCTTTCCCTTGACGGAGCGCGT
>CAYGNZ010000516.1:2073-2768 GCA_964351345.1 uncultured Bdellovibrionales bacterium
GACGCGGAGGGAAAGGAAATGCATTTTTTAAATCGTCCACGAATCAGGCTCCGAAACGCGCTCAACCGGGTTTTGCCGGTGAAGAGTTCGAACTCCGACTCGTATTGAAATCAGTCGCAGATGTCGGCTTGCTCGGCCTACCAAATGTGGGCAAGTCCACACTTGTTTCAGCAGTTTCAGAAGCGCATCCTCGTGTCGCTGATTACCCCTTCACCACTGTTCGGCCTAGCCTTGGTGTGGTCTTGCTTGATGGCAATCGACGTTTTGTAATTGCTGATATTCCAGGACTGATTCCTGGTGCGCATCAAGGGAAAGGACTAGGACTTCAATTCCTTCGACACGTGGAACGAACAAAAACACTTGCCCATCTGCTCGATATGTCCGCCGTCGCTCAGGGCGCATGGGCACATATTGACCCCGAAGAATTGGAAAACGAAGAGATTATTGAGGAGGCCATCAAGCAGTTTGAAGAGATTGACCATGAGCTTCGACTCTACTCTGAGGAGCTCGCAGAGAGACCTCGCGTAGTGGTGTTTTCGAAGGCGGACCTTCCGATCGTTTCGCGGGCGGCAAAGCTTGCGAAATCGAGCTTCGAGCAACGGGGTCACGAAGTATTCGAGATTTCGAGCCAAACTGGTATCGGTCTAAATACCTTAAAAGAACGACTTTTTTCGCTCTCTCAGGAGTCGAAGTAA
>CAYGNZ010000517.1:0-2765 GCA_964351345.1 uncultured Bdellovibrionales bacterium
GCTCCGAAGCTCAGGGAATCGTTGGTCTCGTACCCTTGCGAACAAGACGCTTCGCAGAGCTACTAGGTAAGAAGTGGGAGTCAAACTTTTACCGCAATGCGCCTCAGCCAGAGGAGATAGAAATTTTTGTTGAGCACGATAAGTATAAGGAACGACTTGTTGAGCTCACGGGGAAATCTGGCCCGCAAGAGCCAGGAGATAAGAACGCAAAATCAGCCGTCTCAGCTTGAGATAAGGAGAAGTAGTACGTGGCACGCGATTACGTCACTGAAGATGTAAAGGCAAACATTGAAGACCGCCGTCACAACGTGACTGTGGGTGGTCTCGGCATGTGTGCTGCCGCTGCGGTGCTTTCGCTCACCTCGGTCACCAGCAGCCTCACTCCAGCGGGGCTCTCGCTGCTTGGCGCCTTTATTCCATGTTTGGCGCTATTCTTAATCGCAATTGTAATCAGCAACTATCGCTGGATTGAATCGGAGCGCATAAAAGAGTCCGATCGCCGTAACGGTGCCCCAGTCCTGGGCATGCCACCGAAACGAAATGCTTTTGATGAGGCGCTTGTCGATGCGCGTCGACGTGGAAAGTCCATACTTGATCGCTACCTCGTCGGCTTCGAGCTCGATTCTGGTGACCCGATTTGGGTCAATGATGATGAGATATGCAGTCACGGCGCGGTGTTTGCAAAAACCGGTGTTGGTAAAACGCTTTGGTTGGAAGGTTTGATGTTTCAGCAGATGGCACGTGGCCGTGCGAGCGGATTCACCTTCATCGATGCAAAGCGCGACCCGGGCACCTTGGCTGATATTATCATGATGGCGCTGATCACGGGACGAATCGAGGACATTGTCGTCGTTGATCCTTTTGACCCAGTCTGCGCCTATAACTTCGTGTTCACCACTCAACGGCCAGATGTGAAAGCGCGGAAAGTCTTGCGCTGCGGTCTACCGCCCACCTCTGATCAAAGCACGACCAAACACTATGATCGCCTAGCGGCTGATGCGGTTTACCGAGTGGTGCGGGCCATGGAGAGCCTGGGGCTTGCGTGGTCAGTTCGAGATATCGCGGTTGCACTCTCAGCGTTTACGGTCGCCTATCCGCGCATGCGAGAGTTGCTCCACGAACAAGGGGCAAAACAAGCAATGGTTGAACTCGGACACCTTGCCGGTAGTTACCGAACGGCGAAGGGTAGTCTTGATGCAGCTCGTCTCACGGATAACTTACGAGGTATCGCCTCGGAACTTCACTCCATCGCAAACTCTGAAGCGGGAGAAATGTTTTGTGTGCCGCGAGCAGATTTGTCTCTTACTGACGCGATTCTGCGTGGAAAGTTAATCTACTACATGCTTCCCCGACTGGAAGAAGCTGAAAGTGCTGCGAGAATGGTCAAGGTTTTCCGTGAAGATCTGGAGGTCTCCATTGGTGAAGTGACTTCAAGCCGCACGCATCACCTTGAAGACCCACACCTTGTAATTATTGACGAGGGTGCTTCGACGTTTGGACCTACCTGGGCCAACCTCTTCGAGCTCGCGCGAAAAGGACGTTTTGCCCTGCTCTTCGGTGCACAGTCAATTGGCGGTTTGATGGATCAGTCGATGGGGCTGAGTAAGGAATTTTACGAACGGGTAATCGCGAACGTGAACTTGAAAGTCATCATGCGTCTGGGAGACAACCGGACCGCCGAGGACATGAGTGAGTGGATTGGGATGGTCAATACGACCAAAAAGACCATCGCCGCGGGAGTTTCTTCAAGTCTCAATTCTCGCGAGTTAACCAAACACATCGAATTTAACCGACGTAGTGCGGACGGCATCCGAGACGGATTGACATTTAGCGAGGATGAAAAAGCCTTAGTAAGTCCTGAAGAGTTAAAGCACGAAATGTCTGCCGAGAAAGGGCTGGCCTGGTTTGATAAAGGTGATGGCCGCTTGCGCAAGGGTCGAGCACTATGGTTTCACTCGGACCTACCGGCAACCTGGGAAGGGCGAGAGTATCTCACACGCTACGAATCCGTTGAAGCTGACGAAATCGGTCTTGCGGAGTGGGTTGATGAGCACATTCTTTCGGTGGAACGAGAAGAAACGATACGTAGCTCTGCCAAGCAAGAGAGTGCTGAGGCGGCAGCGAGCGGACGAACAGACTCTGATTCCTCTTCATCAAATTCGGCAGAAAAAGATAGCAATAACGAAGAAGATGACGGCGGACCTTTCCGTTTAAATCTACTCAAGGGATTTCGTGGGATGGGTCGCAGTAGGACGACGATCGCAAAAGAGCCCCCCGCAGAGAAAAAAGCGCCCGAGCCAGAAGCGAAGAAAGATGCTGCTGCGGCAAACTCCAGCGAAAAGCCGCCGAAAGAGGCGAGCACTGCCTCAGAACCAGCAAAGGCAAGCGTTGAGAAAGAATCAACTCCTGCAAACGATAAAAATCTCGCCGAGACTAGCGCAAAAAAACCGGGACTGAACTTCGCCGAAGACAAAGACAAGAGTAAGCCAGAAGAAACCGCTGAAGCCAAAGTAGAACCGCCGAAGAAAAATGTCCCCACGGTCGCGGTGAACGGCAGTAGAAAAGGCGGACTATCGTTTAAGGAGGACAAAACTCCGCCTCCGGCAGATACTACAACAAGTCAGAAGAAGCCCGAGGGTTCTCAAGCGGCAGAAGCGAGCAAGAGCAGTCAAAAAACTTCGGACTCCTCTTCTCCCCAGGCAAAGGCAAACGAATCCAATGGGGAGCAGAGTAGTCAAAAAACTAAGAGAAAGCGCCGACGTAAG
>CAYGNZ010000518.1:0-1381 GCA_964351345.1 uncultured Bdellovibrionales bacterium
ACATTTTCTTCTCCCGGCTGCCCCTCCTCCACCGGCAGGGCATCGAACCGTTCGACATAGCGCACCACTGGCTCCCGACCTGACTCATCAATTGCTCTTCCGCTCTGCCGCCAGCGGGGCAATCTTGAAATACCGGGCAAGAAACAACCGCGCGTTTTCATCATCCTCAAGGGTAGGCTCTCCAGCAAACACATTAAAGCCACTGTGCTCCCAGCTTTTCATTGAATCAATTGTGCTTTGCTCAATGCGCTCTTCTCTGAGCAAGAACGAGAACACTTTCTCAGGAAAATTCGCTTCGAGAAGCTCCCCGTCCACCTCCGGCAATTCGACGAAACTCTGGTCCGGGAGAATTCCACCGTTAAGGAAAATCCCATGAATATGCGGGTGCCAATTAAGCAGCGCACCTGCGGTGTGCAGCGCCAACACGGCAGCCGGTTTTGCGCCAGGGAGCACTCCATCTACCCACTCGGTCCAAGTCTCCCAGGCTGCGCGGTAAAGGAGGGAGAAGAGTCTGCGGTCAAACTTGAAGTAGATACGCAGACGCTTTGGCAGGGAGAAAACTAGATGACGATGCGGATGCGAAAACAGCACATTCTCATGCAGATTTTCCGCAAAGAGCACCGCTCGCTTCGCCTGACACGAGGGACATATCCCCCGCCGCTTGCAGGAGAAAGCTATCAGCATCGAATGAGCACATTGCTCATTCTCGCAGCAGGCTAATGCACAGCCGTGTCGCAAGATTCCGCAGTTGAGATAACGGTCAAAGGAGTTCAGCACTTCGTCACGGAGAACTCCGTAGCGCTCTGAGAACTGTTCATCCCAGGAGTATTCCAGCTACTCCCGGTGGTAATACACGAGACGATACAAGGCGGACTCTTCCGGACGTCTTGCCGAATACCGCTCAATCTTCTGCGCTCTGCTCTGCCATGACGGATACCCCATGGACAAGAACAAATGCAAAGCGATGCCAAGACCTACGCATTGTCAGTTCGGGAACTTAGCGCAAGACCGCTGGGGCAGTTTGAATCAGCTGAGGCTATTTGCCACAGGAGCTTGAAAAACTGACAGGAGGTTCCACATCCTCAAGCGACTCGAGGCGGAACCGACTCGGTATCAACTGTAGGCGACTCAAGTCCGAGGGACTACGTAGGGATCGGAATGTGATGCAATCCTACAGCACGATTTTTGGCCCACCGAGGGGAGTCGATGCCCGAAACAAAGCGCGAAGGGCGAGAACCCAGTCCATTCAGTCTCGAAAACAGACGGTGGAACTGCCGAGCGGGTGGATGCGCCCATTAAGTGGCTACCTCCTAGTTAACTCCCCGTAACGGTTAGGCGTATAACTTGACTTACCGATGGGGCTGCGGTTTCTTTTCAAACT
>CAYGNZ010000518.1:1416-2762 GCA_964351345.1 uncultured Bdellovibrionales bacterium
AAAGCGGGTTTAGCTACGCCCTTAGTTTAGGAGATGTAAACGGCGACGGCGTCCTGGACATTGTCACTGCTGGTTATAGCGGCAGTGACGGCGAAGCAACCGTACTGACCGCCGAGACCACCTCTGGCGTCTCAGCCCTACTCGAATTCTCCTTAGGCACAATGGCCGACGCTCGCCAAGCGCTCCCTGTTTTCAAACAAAAACTCGAACAACTAGCGAGCCAAAGAGGTGAAATCGGTGCTTTCGAAGCCCGAGTGAGAACAGCAATCGCGACGACTCGAGTCGCGAGCGAAAACTTCACCGCAGCAGCCAGTCAAATCACCGATGCCGATGTCTCCAAGGAAGCCGCGGACTTGGTCAAAAACCAAATACTGCAACAAGCAGGCGCCGCCATCCTAGCACAAGCAAATCAAGGCCCCGCCTTGGCGCTACAGTTGCTTGGCTAAAAAGGTGACAGTTACTTTTTCGCATAATATTTAACGGCTTATCGGAGAATCCATCGCATGATTAGATAGGGAAGCTGAGGGGCTCGCGACTGCAGCGAATCAAGTCTTGAGAAAACCCTTCTAAATATGTATAATGTAGTTATACATGTTGGGCCTATGTTTTCTCAGACTTCGACATTCAAAGTTCTTCGAGCACTCTTTCTCTCGCCGGAGGCGGTTTCCTTACGTGAGCTCGCCTACCGTACGGATCTACTTGTTCGTTCAGTACAGCTTGTGATCGACAAGGCGCTCTCGGATGATCTTGTTATCGTAGAAGACCAAGGCTACCGAAAATTCTATGCGATCAATCCGGAGCACAGGGAGTTTGCGGCGCTGAATGCGTATTTCTCGATACTTAATCTGGAAGAGCTTCAAGCCTCCAAAGAGCTGAACGCCAATGCTGGAATGATACTTCGAAGAACAAGCGAGCTTCTCGATGCAGCGAGGATGCTGAGGGCGGGAGCATAGTGGAAATTCTTGAGCTACGATAGAAGAGCCATCAACGGTTGGAAGAGAAGGGCATCGCTTACGCCCTTTGCGGTGGTTTTGCTGCCAATCTCTATCGCAGCGAAATTCGCGCGACGCTTGATGTCGACTATCTGATTTCTGCTGAATCAGGTGAGGTGAAAATCGCGAAAGCGATAATTAGTGAATTCGGCCTTACGCCGAAGCCGCTTCGGCTTTCCGATCTCTCGAAGGCGCCAATGATGAACAAGAAGCAAAGTCCTTATGTCGTGGTAGTCGGTCGAAACCAAGAGGACAAGAGTGCAGCTGGTTTGGATATCTTGCTGTCAGAGAATCGTTGGGCAAAGAGCGCGATAGAGCGAGCCCAGTCTCACCGAGTGAAGTTTGAGTTTGGCG
>CAYGNZ010000519.1:0-2756 GCA_964351345.1 uncultured Bdellovibrionales bacterium
TTGGTGGACAGTATGAGCGTTTAGTCGCGCAGGCGAAAGCGAAGCAGTCCGCACGGCACGAGCCAGTTGCTGCTTAGCAAGTAAGCTCTCGATAAAAAACGGCAGATGTGCTTTTTGCATCTGCCGTTTTTTTTTTGCACTTTTCAGAGTCACTGACACCTCAGCCCTAAGCAATCAGCCCCTTACGTTGGGGCGCGGTATCAGCCGAGTCCGCCCCTGAGATTTTGACGCACCTCACCTCTTGTTTCGCAGCCCGTAAAAAAATTCGAGGTGCGATCGGGTCAAAACTACGATATCGTAAAACAAACCGTAACCGAGAGCGAGTGTCGAACAATGACAGACTCCGAATCAAGAGAGCTATGGCAGCGCATCGTGCAAAGCCTTGAGGAGAAACTGCAGTTTGGGTTTCTTGAGCAAGGCCGTTCGGTAGTTGCGGTGCGTTTCAACGGTGGTCACCTCACCTTGGTCGTTTCAGACAGTGACGCGGCAGATTTTTTTCAAGCCGACGTTAATCAACAGCGACTGATAATCGTCAGTAGGCCGATTGTGTCGATAGAGAAAATAAGCGTCGAACTCGTGAATGCGAGCCCGCTTGATGACTAGTCCCTAGCCTCAATACCCGACAAAACAAAAAAACCTGCCGAGTGTTCACTCGACAGGTTCGGACTGTTGTATTTAATTTAGTAGTGTCTGTGTGTTTACTTTTTTCTTGGGCGTCTGATTTTCTTCCAGACAGCCTTTTGAGATCCGCCATTATTCCTTTTTTCGATCGCTGCACTGATGTAGCGATTCAGTCCAACTCGTAGATATTCTGGATTAATTCCCAAACATTCGCAGACGTTGTCGAAGCTAAACACGTAGGAGGTATCAACGGTGTCGACCCATTCCGAAGCATCGATTTTGTTCCGTCTCTTTTTGAGCGCAACGGGGGAAGTTTTTTGGGCGATGTAGGCCTCTATCCCATCAGAGAGAAGAGCCGCCATAAGTTTTCTTTCCCCGCCTGAGAGTCCTCGTTCGTCGAGACCAAAATACTGACTTGGCAACACAACATCCGGCTCAAAAAAACTGGTGTAGGAATCCACTGCGCTAGTGCTCAAAGCGTTTGAAGAAAACTCGGCCATAGATAAATCCTCTCGCAAAGGGTCGCAACGGTACGCCTACGGAAAATCCGCATTGATAGTCGCAACACTGATGTAACAAGCCACAACCGCAACAACGACGTAAGAAGTGAATATGCCTTCTTAGAAAACGGTTTTGTTAATTGATTCGCTGTTTCGCTTCACCACAGCGCCTAGAAAACCCGACCTTGAAAAACCGTAAAAAACAATTTCAGCGTTGGGGTCGAAAATAACTGCGCCTGAAACCCCGGAAAATACGCACTTTAAAGCAACCTCGATGAAATTGAGCCTAGCGTACAAGTTTGAAAAATCTAGGCGAAAGTATAGAACGTGCATTCGCTCGCACTCGAAAGTACTTTTCTAGGTGTCCGTACTTTTTGTGCGCATTTCTCAATACTTACCGCGTTGAATGTTTATTCGGTTCGCCGATGTTGTCACATAGTGGTGACACGAACCAGCGATTTAGCTACTTTTTCAGGGCAAACAGCGCGTATTGCCAAACACTTCTGTACCTTTTTGCGCGAATTTCGGAGAGAGGATGCAAGTAAAAAGAAACGGCGAATTCGAAAATCTGTTCCGAATTCGCCGTTCAGTTTGAGGTTCCGCCGCAGTGAAGCTGAGCAGAAGCGGGTCTTGAAGACTAAAGATTGGCTACTTTTTTGTCCGATTGGGCAGCCAGCAAGTCCCGGATTTCTGTCAAAAGCTTCTCTTCAGTGCTTGGTTCTGGCGCAGCTTCCTCTTCCTCAGGGGCCTCTTCAGTTCTCTGGAGGCGGTTCATTACCTTGATCGCAACGAAGATAGCCATGGCAATAATCAAGAAATCGACGACGGTCTGTATAAAAGAGCCATATTTAAGCGTAACGGCGGCCGCGTCGGCTGACTTCTCTTGAATGACTACTGCGAGGTCGGAAAAATCCACCCCTCCGATTAAGACACCAAGTGGTGGCATTATCACGTCATTCACAAATGAAGAGACAATCTTGCCGAAAGCTCCGCCAATAATGATACCAACGGCCATGTCTACGACATTGCCCTTCATGGCAAATTCTTTAAATTCCGAAGCAAAACTCATTTCGTCACACTCTGTACTTGGCCTAGGCCCTTTGAGCCAAAGGTCGTTTTATCCTAGCTGACCTCGAAGGCGTCGCTGCGAGGGGCTTTTAATCTATCACTGGCTAGGTTTGGCCAATCACGAGGAAAAATCAAGTGTGTACCCCTGCCAAAGTATTGAAAGGCCAAAGATTACCGAGGGATAATGGGGGAAAACTTGCGAATATCGCCGGAAAACAGAGGTTTTTCGACTGAGCTAGGCAATCGCATCAACGCTCAGTACTTCTGTCAATGGTGGGCGTAGCAAGCGTTGACGAGCCTCAATGGCAAGCAAGGAGAGCTCGAAATGAGACTCTCTGAGTCGGGCAAGCTGATTGAGTTGCTCGGCTGTTTGAGTGATTACCCGAGCGGCATCCCCCTCTGCTACTCCTCCCAGAGTAAGCAGGCTACGAAAGCTACTCCAGTCAGGTATCTGGAGCCAGGTCAAGGCGGTATAGGAGGCATCAGGGAGCACCGCCCTGTCTTCGAGCACTCCGGGCATTTGCTGTTTTCTCACCCGAGTTAGGATTTCGTTGAGCTTTGTTTTTG
>CAYGNZ010000520.1:0-2748 GCA_964351345.1 uncultured Bdellovibrionales bacterium
CTACCGGTGGAAACGGTGGGGGAGGGGGAATTTCCGGTGCGCTTTGAACACTGCCACCTGAGGAGGACATTACCGCTGTTGCGACCATCGCGATGCCAAAAATTGCGAGGAAAGGGAGAAACATTGAGGAGCGTTGCTCCTCGTCTTTCAACTGCTGATATTCTCTCGTTGCCCGACGTTCTCTTGCGTTTTGAATCACGCTTAAGGGTTGTTGAGCTCCGCGCAAGTCAATTGCAGGAGTAATTGATCCCCAAGAACTTCTTGAATCATCAGACAAGTCAGGTGTGGCCGGGTCGAAACTCGAGGTGATTCTCTGATTTGAATCGCGAAGCAAGCGCTCACCGCCGCTCGCGTTTCGCTCCCGAGCATCTCGCGGCAAGCTGCTCATTCCACCCATGGGGTTTTCGTCGGGAAAGAGTTTATTTGTCGGAGCAGGAAGCAGCACGATATCAGCGGGAACTTCTTCGTTCTTCAGCACAGCAACGCGCGCGCGCATGTAATCTGTTTCAGTGAGACGACCGCTTTTGAGCAGCTCGACGAGCTGATCGAGTCTTTCCTGTTGAGGTGTGCCTTGGTCCATCCGGGTCTGTGCGTCTCTGTGCTAAAATTCTAAGTTTCAGTCTACTTAGACTGTCGGGTGAGGATTGATTCTGCTTAAGTACTGCTAGTTACTGAGGAATATTCACTCACTTGGGCAGGTACTCAAAAAAGAGAGCTGAGGAAAACGGCGAAATTTCAATAGGTTAACCAGGCGAGGAATTTCGCAAGAACTAAGACTTGCAGTACCAGCGCAGAGGTCTCTAAACTCCATCTTTTGTTCATGCCTGTTAAAGTTAAGGAGAGCAGCGCGTAGATGAAATCGTATCTCGAATTACTCGAAGACATTCTTGCAAATGGTAAGCCCCAAGATGGTGGTTTTCGCGCTGACCGAACCGGGGTTGGAACCTATTCCGTATTCGGACGCCAATTGCGATTTAATCTCGATGACGGTTTTCCTTTGCTCACCACCAAGAAGCTGCATTTGAAGTCTATCATTCACGAGTTGTTATGGTTTCTCAAAGGGGAGACCAACATCGCCTATCTTAAACAGCACAAGGTCTCTATTTGGGATGAATGGGCGAGTGAGGATGGTGATCTTGGTTCCGTATACGGGAAACAATGGCGTCGTTGGCAGGGACCAAATGGTGAGGTCGATCAAATCGCCCGGGTAGTTGAAACACTCAAAACCGATCCTACGAGTAGACGAAATCTTGTCATCTCATTTAACCCGGCTGATTTGCCTGAAGTAGCTCCGCCTGCTTGCCACACCTTGTTTCAGCTCTACGTTTCAAATGGATGTCTCAGCTTACAGCTCTACCAACGCTCGGCGGATCTGATGCTGGGAGTGCCGTTTAACATCGCAAGTTACTCTTTGCTGCTAATGATGCTGGCGCAAGTAACAGGCCTAAAGGCGCAGGAATTCGTGCATACCTTCGGTGATGTGCATATTTATTCTAATCACATTGAAGGGGCAAAAGAGCAGCTCACCCGTGAACCGCGAGCGCTTCCGCGAATGGTGATTAATCCTGAAGTAAAAGACATCTTCGGCTTTTCCTACGATGATTTTAAGTTAGAAGACTGCACACCGCATGAGCATATTAAGTTCGCAATTGCGGTCTAGAGCAGAGCGCGTCAAAGGAAAGAGCTAAATCCATGCCGAAAGTTATCGCAATCGCTGCCATGGATGAAGCACGAGTCATCGGGGTAGATGGAAAATTACCCTGGCACTTGCCCGAGGATATGCGGCATTTCTCCTCGCTCACAAGCAAGCATACGGTAGTGATGGGGAGAAAGACCTATCAGTCGCTTCCCGAGAAGTATCGCCCCTTGCCCAATAGACTCAATGTGGTGGTTACCCGCACACCAGAGCGCATCGCCCAAGAGTTACCTCAAGAGGTTGTACTCAGTGACAAGCCCGAGCAGTATTTAGCGGATGCGAAAAGCGGCAAGCTTGAGATTCGCGGAGAGATTATTTGGCTCATCGGTGGAGAAGAACTCTATCGTTTACTGCTGCCACGTTGCGATGAAATTGAGCTAACCCGCATTGATGGAACCCATGAAGGGGATGCCTTTTTCCCCGAATTCGAGAATGAGTTTGAGCTAGTTCGGGAGGAGAAGCATTCCGGCTTTTGCTTTCAACGCTGGCAGCGGCAATAAATCCTACTTTATTTGTGCGGAAAAAGTGCAATAAGTGCAAGATCTTGTCTATTTACCGAGCTTTAGCCTGTCGCTGAATCTAGACAATGAGCCAATTATTTAGTAATCCCAGAGGTTTTGTCTCGGGATGCAAGGCCCTCTTTATTCAAGCCAGACCGTGCTGGGTATTCTCAAACCCAGACCAACGATAGCTACAATGAATTCTACTGAAAGACTCGTTTCGATCATCGTCCCCGTTTACAACGAGGAGGAAAACGCCGAGCAGATGTATACCGAGCTTGCGCAGATGGCCGAGCGCGGGGCTTTACACTGCGAGTTTATTTTCGTTGATGATGGTTCAAGTGATCGTACCGTGCCGCTACTGAGCGCGGTGGCGAGTAAAGACAGTAGGGTGCGTTTGGTGACCCTGCGACGTAACTTTGGCCAGACGGCTGCGATGGCTGCGGGAATTGATTTTGCTCAGGGCGATTTAATGGTCACCCTTGATGGGGATTTGCAGAACGACCCGGCAGAGATTCCGCGAATGATCACCAAGCTTGATGAGGGCTATGA
>CAYGNZ010000521.1:0-2482 GCA_964351345.1 uncultured Bdellovibrionales bacterium
CTCTGGCGCGAGTGCGGTAGTATCAGCAAGACTTTGCCCAGTGAGGCAACCAAGCCTTTACGAGGGGATTCCGTTTTTAAGCCAGATCCAAACCTTACTATAGAACAAAGACGCATTGAGCGAGTAAGCGGGGACAAAGAGAGAGAATTAAAACTCTACGCCGCGAGGCTCGTGCAAGACCTCAAATCCGATTCCCAATCTATCCCCCCTCCCGGCCCTTTCTTTTCGCTGACCGAGCCTGGAGTGTTTGAAATACAAATTACCTTGGGCGAGGATCAGACAAGGATTATTACCTCGGTGGATGCGGTAGCAGAGAAAGATTCGGATGCCCTCTCAAGAACCCATGAGCTCTTTGCCACAGTGCGAGGGGTTGGGCCGACGATTTGCGAGTCGCCGACGTTTTTTGGGATTGCGAGGAGGTAGGGGGGATTTAGTCGAAGCACCTCTGCAATCTAGGATATAGTCTCAGTCTTAATCTCAGTCTCAGTCTCTGCCTCAGTCTCAGTCTCTGCCTCAGCCTTGGTCTTGGTCTCAGCCTTTCTCTCAGTCTAATTACTCAGCCTTAACCTCAGTCTCTGCCTTAAATTTCTCCGCCATGGGAGGGTTTGAACGGTTAATTAAGACTGAGACTGAGACTGAGGCTGAGGCTGAGGCTGAGGCTGAGGCTAAGAATTTAGACTGAGAGAAAGGCTGAGACCAAGACCAAGACGGAGGCGGAGACGGAGACGGAGGGAGAGACTAAGACTGAGACTGAGACTGAGACTGAGACTCGAACTAAGATTAAGGCAGAGACACGGTTAGAAACAGAGAGTAAGATTTTATCTTAGAGCGTAATCCTCACCCAGGTCATCTCGCTATGAACAACAATCGAACTGTTCCAACCTGTATCTTGATATTTTTGCTCCTCTTCGGAGCGCTCGTAGTCCTGGCGCTATTGCCGACCGTGAAGAATGTTATCACGCAGTTCGATTGGGCCCAAACAAGTTGTTTCGTCGAGGTATCGGAAGTAGCGGAGGCTAGTACTTCACCGAAGATAAAAGTTCAGTATCGTTACGCAGTTGAGGGGAAAGAATATCGAGGTGAACAGTATGAACTACCAACGAATGTTTCGCGAGACGGTAGTTACCTTGAAGAAATTGTCGCGACCCTAGCGCCCGGGACTACGGTTCCTTGTTGGTATGATTCGGATAATCCAGCGGAAGCCGTACTGGAAAAAGCTTCGAAGGGAGAATGTTTCTTTTTATTATTTCCCGCCATTCTATTTGCTATCGCGTATTTTGGACTACGAGCGCTTTGGCTTCCTAAAAGGGAGACCGAGATTAATGATCCGTTAAAAACTGAGCTCAACGTAGACAATAAGTATGCCTGGGCTCCGTACGCCTTCTTCTCGCTGTTTATCATTGTGGGCCTTGGCCTCACCTACCTATTTTTCTGGGCTCGGTATGATGCGATCGCTCAGAGCAAAGGCTGGGTCGAGTCCGCGTGCGAACTTCAGCTCGCTGAGGTTGAAAATACAACGAGCACTGATTCGGACGGTGGCTCATCGACAAGTTATTCTCCTTCGGTTCGCTACGCCTATTCCTTCGGCGGGAATAACTATATCGGCACTACTTTTAATCCCGCAGAGCTGAGTTACGATTCCTACTCGGACGTTTCCGAGTTGCTCGAGGGCCTCACGGTCGGTGAGAAAACAGAGTGCTACCTCAATCCCGATAATCCGTTCGAATCGACGCTCAATCGCGACATGCCGATGGAGGTTTGGTTCGGGCTGTTTCCCTTGATTTTTGCCTTCGCCGGACTGTTTGGCGTGTTCTTTCTCGCCTCCAATAGTCGTTCGGCTTTTACCGTCATCTCTTCAGGAAGAGTCAAGTATAACCATCGCTCACGACTTGGTGGTTTGATTGGAGTCATACTTACTAATATCGTTTGGAATGGATTAGTCTTCGGTATTGGCTATGTGATGTGGTACGACGATGGGTTTAGCACTGAGAATATTTTCCCCTTTCTGATACTCACTCCGTTTGCCCTCATTGGAATACTTCTGTTGTTCTCAATTCCTGTCGCGTTTTTGCAGTTGTTCAATCCGAGTCTCGAACTGGAATTCTCCGAGCACGCTCCCAAACCAGACGGGAGTTTCTTTGTTTCTTGGAAACTACCAACAGGAACTTCGCGGGTAAAAGGCCTGCACATAGCGCTGGAGCTTATGTCTATTGGTGTCGAAACAGAAACGAAAGATGAGGAAACACAAGATTCGAGTGCAAGCCAGAAAACCCGTCTTTCGTTGGACGTGATTCGAACTGAACGATCAATAGAAATTGAAAGCGGCAGCGCTTATGTGGAAATTCCCTCACAGGAAGAAATTGACCGTTATACCGAGGGAGATATTGCGAGTTGGCGGTTGATGTACCGGCTTGATATTCCCGCTTATCCGGATGTGGTGGAGTACATTACACTGGCAAGTAGCTAGGGAAGATGAAGATAC
>CAYGNZ010000521.1:2530-2742 GCA_964351345.1 uncultured Bdellovibrionales bacterium
TTAGTCTGTTACTGTTACTGTTACTCAGTCTGTCCCTTGGTCTTGGTCTTAAACTTTTCCCTAATTACTAATTACTTAAGTCTCAGTCTGTTGCTCGTCGGTTTGGTGTTAACTGACTGGGGAGCTGAATTCTTTTCGTTTAGTTTTCTAGACTAAGATTAAGAGATTAGACTGAAGTAATCAGGGAGAGTTTAAGACCAAGACCAAGGGAC
>CAYGNZ010000522.1:0-2728 GCA_964351345.1 uncultured Bdellovibrionales bacterium
CGGATGGTATCGGCGCGTAGGTTTTTACCCTCAAAAACCCAGCACGATTAATTATCGACCTGCCGATGAACGTGGAGCCAAGCAAAGCTGAGGTCAAGGTCAATGACTCGGTGGTGAAAGGTGTTCGCTTCGGTTCTCACCCCGGTAAAACTCGAATTGTTCTCGATCTTAACCAAAGCGATGCTCCGCTACACACTATCCGTCAAGACCCCGCCGGTGATGCTCTCGCCGTTCGCTTTTGGTTCCCGCAGACTCAGCATAACTCCAGTGACTCATTTTTAGCCAATATCGATGAGGCCTTGAAAAACGCAGACATTGCGAAAAACCAAGGGCCACAAACTACCACCGAGACGAAAACCGCAACCCTTCGAAAAAGCCCGAAGCAAAGCGCTCGCAAGTCGATTCCCGAAACCGCCAAACGCAAAAAAACTCCAGCAGTCGTGGTTGCGAAGAAACCTTCACCTGAGACAAGTTATCTACGCGCTCGACTCGACACTCCGCTTCCTGCCTACGGTGCAGCCGCCACCCGAGTCCCAGGAGGGGTGGTAATTCGTCTGCGCACGAGCATAGAACCAAAGTCAGTAGGAGAAGAGGAGTCTGAACGCAGTTTGCTGCACTCAATCACTTACGCAAAGGCCAATGACGGAAGCCTGAACTCCATTCGTATCGAAGTATCGAATCTACAAAACTACCTATTGGAACGTCTGGGTAACGAGGAATACGCGCTGCGACTGTTTGGCACCGCAGAGCCAAGAGATGCAAAACTTAGAGCGCTCTGTGCCCCTGAGGAAGCTAGAAATCTTCAAGTAATCGTGCCCAAAGCACATTCGGGCGGCACGGTGCTTGATATCTACGTGGAAGAAGGCACTCACTTGCGTGCGGTACGCACGGCGTATGGTTTAGAGTTACAAGCTCAACGTCGCTAGGTCTGCATCTTATTCTTCTTCAGTATTAATGCTTCCTCGTCCTAGACCCTCTGATGTCTCGCTCTCTTCTTTCGACTCTGCCGCACTCGCGGTCTCACTTTCGAGTTTTGTTTGAGAAGATTGTTGCCTATTCGCGAACTCACCTTGCCGTCGTATCTGTTTTTGAGTTCCCGTTCTGAGCTTTTCCTCTCTCTCTTTCATTTCCCGCTCTCGACGCTTGATCTCCTCAAGGCGTCGGCGTTGCGTGTCGCGCTCTGCGGCTTCGCGATCAAGCTCTCGCTCAAAGTCTTCTCGCTCCTGTCGTGTTTGCTCCTGACGATACTTTGTTTCGGTTGAGGTAAATAAGCCCTCAACGGTGTTGGAGATTGAGTCCATCACTCCCGTTTCTGCTTCAGGAGGCTCTTCTGCATGCGCAGGCAGAGCACCATTGAGTATGAGCAAAGCAAAGAGGCTCAGGCGAGTAAGGCAAAATATTTTCGCTAAGGGTAACACCGCTTTACTAACTCCAATACAAGGGGAATAGAAACAAACAGACTTCAGCACACTACCGCATGACTCGCGAGTTCAAGGTCGCGATATTGAATATAGATCCTACAGATTCGTCCTAAAAGCCCCTCCATCTAAGGCATTTCCGCCTCCCCTCCTCGGAAATGCAAGTTTTTCCAGTATTTTAGCATAACAGAGGTAGTTATGGATTTTAGGTTCTACATTCGGTTTCCCTTCGGCAATGCCCAAGTTTGCAACTGCGTCCTTGTGCTCTTCAGCACGCTCTTTATTGCCTGCGGCTCGGCTACTCAGGACAGTACGTTTGCCAGCTCCAGTGAGAGTGAAACTTCTCGTGGAGTGGAATCTCGTTCGAATGTAATCAGCCCTGCCACTCCCTCTGCCTCTGAAGCGACCAACGACACATTTGCGGCACTTGGGCTTACCAATGCAGATACCCCAACGGTTGAACAAAGTAGTTCCGGTTGCAGTACGCTGATACCAGGAGCGCCCATGGGCATCTCATGCCTTCACTGTGCGGCGCCTGGGGCCCGCAGCCAAGCCCTGCAACTTGCCGAGTTGATGGCCTCAAGCTGTCGAGAGAATTTAGCTACCACCATGCTCGTTGACGGAACCTTTGGCAGCGATCGGGACTTTCTTGGGGAATTGGTAAGAACCATGAGTCAGTACGGCTCACGAGTTCACCTATTTCTCTATTTGGGCAATGGTCCATGGCAGCGGCATCATCAAAGTGTTCCAGACCGAGGCTTTGGCTCAAAAATCCCACCAGAGGAGTTCCGCCTTCGAATCGGCTCAGATGTTCGCCTCCGTGCGCAGTATCAAGACGTGATTCGTCAAGCGGAGCCGCTGATGAGCTACGCGCAGTCGCTTGGTGGAGTAATTTATCTTCTACCAATGCTTGAAGACAATCTTGATGCCGCAAGCGCACGAGTGATGGAAGATCTCGTGCTTCGCACCGTGAATCCCGCGATTAACTTCGCGCTGGGCCGAAACCCTTGCCCGAACTGCTATTCAGGAAACGACCGAAGCATCCCGGGCGGAGTGTTTGAGGATCAGCATATTCACTCTCCTGCACAAGGCATTCAGACTAACGACGGACTCGTTACTAACGACGGAATGACGTTCACATTTCCCGGAGAAGCCTTATCAAACGCTGGATTTGATTTTGAACAGCTCTCCGCGGTGGCTCGCGAAGCAATGAACCGTAATAATAGTTTCGTTATTTGGCGTCATGACTACCAGGGGCTCTCAACTGATGGAGGTTTGATTGATCCAAATAACAGAACGTACGTCGCTCC
>CAYGNZ010000523.1:0-1671 GCA_964351345.1 uncultured Bdellovibrionales bacterium
TCTTCACCTGCGACCCGGAGATAGTAGGATCGCAGAGCTTGGCGGAATTCATCGCTTTATGGGCTGGGATGGTCCCATTCTCAGTGATAGCGGCGGGTATCAGGTATTTAGTCTGGCCAAGCTACGCGATATTTCGCCAGAAGGTGTGGTGTTTCAGTCGCATATTGACGGCGCGAAGGTGGCCTTTACCCCAGAAAGCGTGGTGAACATTCAAGAGAATCTTGGTGTAGATATTATGATGGTACTTGATGAGTGCCTACCTCATGATGCCTCCAAGCAGGATACTATTCGCTCTTGGGCGCTTACCAAGGACTGGGCCCAGCGATCGCTTGCGGCAAGAAAAAACGATTCACAGCTCCTTTTCGGCATTGTTCAAGGGGCGATGTATGAAGACCTCCGCCGACAAGCTTGCGCGGAACTTAGTGAGCTTCCCTTTGATGGTTTAGCTATTGGTGGGCTGAGTGTTGGTGAGGGAACGAGCTTGATGCGAGAAATGACAGAGGTCTGCACCTCTGTGCTTCCCCAAGACAGGGTTCGATATCTAATGGGAGTGGGCACTCCTTTTGATCTCGTGGAATCGGTGAATCTCGGCATCGATATGTTTGATTGTGTGATTCCGACAAGAAGCGCGCGTTTTGGTCGGCTTTACCGGGGGCGAAGCTGGATAAATATTAAGAATGAACGCTTTCGTGATGATCCTAATCCGATTGATCGGGAATGCGATTGCTATGCCTGTAGCAATTTCTCAAGGGCCTATATTTCCCACTTAATGCATGCGAAAGAAATGTTAGCCGCGCAGCTTGCGAGTTTGCACAATCTGCGGTTTTATCAGCGCTTAATGGAGCACATTCGTGCCTCTATCCGTCAGGGCACTTTTGCCAACTTCGCCCGAGACTTCCGCGAGGAATGGTTAGCTCAAAGAGAGGACTAGAGCAGCTGAAGAGAGTTTCCGCTTAGATGTTGCGCTGCGAAAGAGAGCGTATTGCCGAGGAGAATCGGATAGTAGATGCAATGCGCTCGGCTATCAGAACTGCGAAGAATTAAAGGTCTATGAAAAAAATAGGATTTTTGTTGATTATCGTATACGCCGCCTTGGTGTGTAGCGGTTGCGTGCCGCCACCGGATGCTCAGGAAGGGCCGATGAGCCCTAAGGAGTTTATCTTCGGTACGGTGTGGTTCTTCCTGATGGCGTTGTTTGTCTATTATATTCTCGTGCTCAATCCGATGCGCCTACGTCAGGAAGATCATGAGAAATTAATTTCCGCGCTTAAAAAAGGTGACGAGGTGCAAACGAGCAGCGGCATTTTAGGACGTGTTGTATCGGTAAAGCCTGAGTATATTACGCTAGAGATTGCCTCGAACGTGAAAGTAAAAGTGCTGCCAAAATTCGTGCAGGCGCTTGAGGGGAAGGCAAGCACGACGGCGAAACCTGCGGGCGCGAAAGTGAAGTCATAAAACGAAGGCATAGACCGAAGAGAGATATTTGTTCCGACCATGACGGCAAATCAAAGAAATAAAGTGTTTTTCATCCTAGGCCTCGCGGTGCTTTCTATCGCGATTGTGTTTCCTAGTTTCTTTAAAGACCAAACTCCAGAGTGGTGGCCGTTTGCGCCGATTCGTCTTGGGTTGGATTTAAAAGGCGGCTCCTATCTTGTGCTGAGTGTGCAGACT
>CAYGNZ010000523.1:1681-2719 GCA_964351345.1 uncultured Bdellovibrionales bacterium
CAATTGCGGGGTCTATCCGCTCTGAGCTTAAAAAAGAAAAAGTAGGGATAATCCGGGCAAAACAGCGAGGTACTCGCGGAGTGGAAATCACGCTACTCGGAGACAGAGGCCTGCCCAAGCTTGATGCCTACATCAAAGAGAATTACAGCGGACTTTCGAAGGTGTCGGAGGATAAAGGAGGAGCGCGAGTAAAAGTGCTCTACTCGATGACCGATGTAGAGGCGGCGGAAATCGAGAAGAACGCGGTGGTGCAGGCGATTGAAACTATTCGAAATCGAGTGGACCAATACGGAGTTGCTGAACCAACCATCCAAAGAAGTGGTGAGAAGCGGGTGATGGTGCAACTTCCCGATATCACCAATATTGAGACGGTAAAGGAAACTATTGGCTCCGTGGCGGAACTTGAGTTCCGTTTAGTTGCCGATGTGAATCGTCAGGCTGATGAGACGCTCAATTTAAAAACTCGGGAAGGTGGTCGACTACGAGTAGAAGAGGATGTGTTGATGACTGGTGACGCGATTGAGCGTGCCAATGTGGATATCAATCCGCAAACCAACGAAATTGAGGTAAACCTCAAATTAAATCCCTTCGGTAAACAAACCTTTGCCCGTATCACCCGAGAAAATACCAATCGCCAGCTCGCGATTATTCTTGATGGTGTGGTGCAATCGTTTCCGAATATTCGAGAACCAATTCTTGGCGGAAGCGCACAAATCTCAGGCGGGTTCACTCGAGATGAAGCGCATCGTCTTGCCGTGGTACTGCGTTCTGGTGCCTTACCGGCGCCATTGGGTTTTGAAGAGGAGCGAACCGTAGGGGCGACTTTGGGCGCGGATTCGATACGCAAAGGGGTTAACTCGATGGTACTCGGTTCAGTGCTTGTCGTGTTGTTTACAATTTTTTACTACAAGAAGTCCGGACTACTTGCGGTTGGCTGTCTTACCTTGAACGTCTTATTTCTTCTTGGGTTGCTCTCTCTCCTTGGAGCAACATTAACCCTTCCCGGTATTGCGGGCCTTATTCTGACGGTGGGTATGG
>CAYGNZ010000524.1:0-2719 GCA_964351345.1 uncultured Bdellovibrionales bacterium
GAAACTCCTCCTCCCGGCAGGCAAGATACTCTTCGAAGCTCTGAAGAATCTTGGTATCGAGATAGACGGTGCGAACCTTTCTTCCTTTAGTTTTCACGTCCTTTAACCACTCACCAGCAACTTGTTTCATGTAGAGTAGCCGAACCTCGTCTGCCCGAAGTCCGGTACTGAGCAAAAGATTGAGCAGAAAGACGTTTCGCACCGCGACGAATGATTCGCTTTTTTCCAGCATGAACTCTTCGGCCGCGGCACGAAGTAATGAAATGTCCTCAGCGCTTAAACCGTGCGGCTTGCTCGACTGAATACCGGGACTTTTTACCTCTCTGGCTGGATTGATAAAACCAGGAACGCGTTCAGCAAGTGTTCTGCCAAAATGCTTTACTGTTGCGAGTCGACGGCAAACGGTGCTCGGTGCTTCACCTAGTTCTAAACGGTGATCAACAAAATCTTTGGTTTTTTGCATTGTCCAGGCAGAGACAGGAATTGAGCTTACCACTGCCTTGTTTGAGATGAATTCCAACAAATAACCTAGATCGTATCGCTTCGCTCGAGCAGTGTGACCATCACCTGCCGCGTAGTAGCGAAGATAGCTCTGCATTACGGACTGAAGCGATTGCTCACCAAGCTGCTCACTACTTGAGGCCATAGATGCAGATACCTGCTGGCTCTGGGCCGCAGGTAAAATCAATTCCATCTCCTCAGTTATTTCTCTCAAAATACCCCTAATAGAAGCGCATTTGTTCTACGTTTTGCTACTAGGAAATAATACGAGTCGCGGGGGATCTGGCAACAATATTGTTTGAGAGTCGGAGGGGAGGGGGCTAGAAAGACAGGGGCTTCTTGTGACTTGCACTTAGTAAGAGTCGGTGATGAAAGAGTCCGAAGGGAATACGTGTATTCAGTGCAACTGCGAAAGATCGAGAGGGGCTTCAAGCAACGGGCTTCTGCGATTCCCTATTGCCTCTCGCGCATCATCACGAATCATTGAAGAGTGCTCTCTAATCAGATCGATGTTTCTCCGAATCTGACTGAAGTTGCCATCAGAGACTTGCTCGGCTAGAGCGCGCGCGAGAGATTTTTGTTTCGCCAATGACTCACGATAACTTTTTAGTCGCCGAAGAAGATCCGAGTCGTGAGTGTTTGATGAGATTTCTTCGGCAGCATCAAGAGCACTCTCGAGTTTTTCGAAGGAGCGAAAAAGTGCGTTAAGACTTTCGGTTCTCATAGGGTACTTAGTGTCTCTGTGTTCTACGAATAACAAATTCACAGATATGGTTTTACTCAGCAAGCAGCGAGCCCACAATGCAGAATTTCTGCGCTTCTCTATACACTTTCAGCCCAGGAGCCATAACAAAGCTAAGGGCTGGAATCAATGTCTTGTTCTTGACTTATTTAGGCAGTAAGCCCCTTGAATTTTTGATGTTTTTTGGGAGAGTTTTGTATGAGCGGCCAAACAGAAGCAGAGCGCTTACGTTCAGCCAGAGAATTAAAAATAATGAGGGGTCTTATCACGGATTTAAGTGATGAAGACTGGCAAGTCCGACTAAAAGCCGCGGGAAAGCTTGGTAAGGTTCGTAAAACCGAGGAAATGATTCTCGAGGCAGTACCTGCGCTAATTGAACGCACGAAGGATTCCAACGAATTCGTTCGGCGCACCGCCGTGCCCTCACTTGGTGATATTGGGCCCCAGGCCAAGGCCGCAGTGCCAACTCTGACCGAACTACTCCAAGACCAAGACTCGCAAATTCGCCGTTCCGCAGCTTACTCGCTTGGAAAAATCGGACACCACTCTACCTCAGCCGTGCCGAATTTAATTGAGCTACTTCGCGATCAGGATAAAGAAATACAAAAAGCGGTCTCCTGGTCTTTAGGAATTATCGGCCCTGAGGCAGTGCCATTACTCGCAGCAGCCACGAAAGACAAAGAAGCTCACGTTCGCTCCGGCTGCGTGTTCGCCCTTGGGAACATCGGGCCAAACGCGATCTCTGCACTACCGGAGCTACGAAAATGTCTTAAGGATTCCGATATCGAGGTACGGCTCAACGCGGCCAAGGCGATTGGGAACTTGCGTGCAGCGAAAGAGGCTGAGGGTGCGACCGATGATCTTATCGCGATGCTAAAAGATTCCGATCCAGATGTGCGCTGGATTGCGGCAGAAGCACTGAGAAAAATCGGTACTGAAAAAGCGATGGAAGCTTGGTTAATCTTTGAGTCTCAGCCAAATGTGCCAGATCTAATAAAACAACTCTCCAACGAAGATAAGCAAATCCGTATCGATGCGGCCGAGGCTTTAGTAAAGATAATCACGCCCGAAGACGCGAAATACGTCACGGAGCTAAAGGACGGTCTAAAAGACCAAATGTATAAAGTAAGAGTCGGTGTCTGCGAATCTCTTGCTAAAATTGGTCCCGAAGCTGCCGGGGCAACGAAGGCCCTAAAAAAGGCGCTCAAGGATGAACATGAACTAGTACGAGCTGCTGCTGCGCATGCGCTCGGCCGAATCGGTCCTGAGGCAGAAATCGCCGTTGTTCGCCTGATTAAGAAGCTCAAAGACGATTACAAAGAAGTTCGAACTGCGGCTGGTGTCGCGCTAGAACTCATCGGTGGCGATGACGCAAATAAAGCCTTACAAGCCTTCAATTGGGATTAACGGCCAGCTAGTAAATACTCATCACAATATAAATTTCGGCCTTTGGCCGAAACGAAAAAGAGATGAGTA
>CAYGNZ010000525.1:0-2717 GCA_964351345.1 uncultured Bdellovibrionales bacterium
ACAAAGCCGAGACTGCCGCTTGAGGTAGTTCCCTGAGAGGAAGAGGAATCAGAGCCGGCTACAACTGCGGTAGCAATTCCTCCCACCACAGCGGTTGCACCCACTGCATACATTGCACGACTAGCCTTAATTTCGTCTTCGTTGCCGAGATTCTGAGCGACTACCTCACCCTCAACGCTTACTGAGGCAATCTCAAATGCCGCAGCAGAGTCTCCCAGCGATACTGAGTATTCGCCTGAGGGGAGGTCAGTGAATCGAGCACGCCCTTCGGCGTCTGAAAATGCGATTCTGTTGTGGGTGCTGTTTGCCAGTTCAACACGCGCTGTTGATGCTGTGTTTGCTGAAGCTTCTTTCGCGCGAAGCGTTACCAGCACATCGCTGCTGATTCCTTTGGGCACTTCCTGAAGCAACTTCACTGCTCCATCTGCACCTTTTACACGAAGCTCGTCAGCGTTGGCGATACTTCCTGAAACGATGCCCAAGCCCATAATCGCGAATGCCCCCGCCGCCACACATGCACCCAGGCGCTGTATCTGCTTGGCCTGCTTGACGCTTCGTCCGTCTGACGTTGAGAAAGATACTTTCCTCAGCTTCATAATATTTGGTCTCCCGATTCGTTAAAAACTGCTTGCTTTAGCTTCGCTTCGCGTGGCCCCAAAGACCGCTCGGCATGCACCAGCGACTCAACTGCAATCTGAAAAGAACGGACATCGGCATGCGCCTTGACTCTAACTCTGATGCCTCTTCAACTTACTGTGTGAGAGGGTTCTGAAACAAGCACTTCAAAAATATCATTCGGCAAAAGACGCACTGCTTAGATGACATTTGATGTAGCGAAAATGCTTCCGATGCTTTTTTGCATCACATTAATCCGGCGCACTGTAATGGATAGCGGCATCGGAGCTAAGAATCAACCAAATTCTTTTCGCTAAGTAACAGAAAAAATTTAGTTTTTGATTAGCTTGTTTGGTACTCAACCAAATTGGGCGGAAACACTGAATACGCATGCAATAGAAAAACAATTTTCCCTAGCTTCAGGGGAATTGTTTCGGAGATGACAATGAGTAGGGTTTTAGGACGCCGAATACTGCTCGTAGTACCAACGCACGGTTCGCCCCACCCCCTCGGCGGCGGTGACACTCGGCTCATACCCGAGTAAATTCCTGGCGGCATCAATATTGGCAAGCGAGTGCTTGATATCCCCTTCACGAAAATCCCGGTATTCCGGCTCGCGAAACGCCAACTCAACTCCCAAAACGCCTAGTTCTTCAATAAGCTGAGCGTGGAGTTGATTAAGGGTGGTTCGTTCACCCACTGCCACGTTTAATAAAGCACCAGAGACACCTTCCTTCGGCGAACAGGCTGCAAGAATATTTGCCTGCACCGCATTATCGACAAAACAAAAATCTCTGCTTGTCTCACCATCACCAAATACTATCGTCTGCTTTTTTGCGAGCAATGCGGCTAACCACTTGGGTAAGACTGCCGCGTAGGGACCATTGGGGTCCTGACGCGGTCCAAAGACATTAAAATAACGCAAACCTACACTGGAGAGTTGATGAGTATTGGCAAAGACCTCTGCGTAGAGTTCGTCGATTCGCTTCGAGGCGGCGTACGGTGAGAGTAAGGCACCGAGAGTCCCCTCCTGCTTTGGCAGCGTGGGATCATCACCATATACCGAGCTTGAAGAGGCGTAGACTAAGCGAGCGATTTTATTTTCCGCCGCAGTCTTAATGACATTTAAGAAACCTTCGACGTTGACTCGATTGGTTGAGACTGGATCCTCAATGGAGCGAGGAACAGAGGCCAGTGCTGCTTGATGCAACACATAGTCAGCGCCTTCGATTAGTTGTGCACAATCTTCTAGTGAGGTGATATCGCCTTCAATGAACTGATATCGGTGCAGAGCGTCTGCAGGAAGCGCTGCGCGCGACGCCTCAACATTACTCTGATGACCCGTTGCGAAATTATCCAGTCCACGGACAAGCTGACCATGCGCGAGCAATTTTTCCACGATGTGTGAGCCAATAAAGCCGGCTGCACCAGTCACGGCCCAAACTCGCGGTTGCTTTTCTAATTGTTCAAGAGTTGATGCGTAGTTCATTCGCCGCTAGAGACACCAGTATACGGTAGATTCAGATAGTGTTGTTTTATCAACACATCCCTTCACATCGACTAAAACGCCGCCCGGCTGAAGGAAGCTCTCCAAATCTTTTACACTAAAGCGCTCATAGTCTTGATGGTTTACTGCATAGATAAGCGCATCAAGTCCAGAAAACTCCTCAAACGAGGCCAAATCTATACCAAACTCTTCCTTGGCCTCCGCCGCATCGGCAAGCGGATCGTGCACGATTGGCTCGACGCCGAACTCGCGAAGTTCTGTAATTATGTCAGGAATTTTCGAATTGCGAATATCGCTGACATTTTCTTTAAACGTAAGCCCCAAGATCCCAACCCGAGCGCCTTTAATCACACGCCCCGAACCAATCATCAGCTTCACCGCCCGCTGCGCAACGAAGTTGCCCATCTCATCGTTTATTCGACGCCCCGCAAGGATCACTTGTGGGCGATATCCGAGTTGCTCGGCTTTGGTCGTGAGATAATAGGGATCAACACCGATGCAATGCCCCCCCACAAGCCCTGGCTTAAACGGTAAGAAGTTCCACTTCGTTCCCGCCGCCTCAAGCACATCTTGGGTGGAGCTGTTCATGAGATCA
>CAYGNZ010000526.1:0-2715 GCA_964351345.1 uncultured Bdellovibrionales bacterium
CGCTGTTGTTTGAACTCGCACCTGCGACACTCAGTGAAACAGGAATGCCGTCAGCGTCGGTTTCAATGGTAACGCCATCAACAAATTGGAAATAGATTTGAACGTCGGTGTTGAAGAACTCTCCTGGAGGACTGTCATCTCCGCGGTTCGTGAACTGACTTGTGGCTCCCGCAGTAATATAAATTGAAGAATTCGCGACATCCAAATAGAGGGTGCTTTCTTCTTCGAAGTCATACACTACTCTCGTGCGAGGTCCGGTATCTCCATAGAAATACAAAATCGCACCGAGATCGTAATTACTATCGCTGTCACTGCCTCGACCAGCAAAGGTCTTGTTGACGATGTTATATTCGTAACAGCCCTCGCAGCTAAAATTCGTGTAATCGTAATCTAGATCCACGGGCACTGCCGATGCCGTGCTCGGCAGGACAAATAAAGCTGCCCCAAAAATTATGTTTTTTACCAAAGTTACCTTGTTCATCCTTACTTCCTCGAAATTAATCGCAACCCAATCTTCCATACTCGACTAAAGTTATGTCACAAATCGACGCAACTGTAATCTCTTCACGTTCTCTAAGTCCTATTAATTTGATAATAAACCTCAAAAAACTCGTAAGTTGCTATAAATACAATCAATTTATTTTAGGAAAAGTTTCAATCGCAAATGCAAGTCACTACAAATACACCCAAAATGCCCCAGGATTGTGCAGATCTGACTTGATCTCCACTACGCACGGAGAGCTACGAAAGTAGTTTAAGGCGGCTTCTTTCAAAATTCCTTTGCCGATGCCGTGGATCACTTCAATTCTTTTATCCCCACGTAGCAGCGCTTGATTGAGACAACTCTCTAAGTTCTCTAGAGCCTCGGCCTTGCTTTGACCGTGCAAATCGCAGGAACTACAACCGCCTCCCGATGTTGAAGAACTCTTGCGAAGCGAGGGCCTTGATTTAGGGGCTCTCTTTGTATTGAGCAGTTCAAGCTCCTCCGCGGTGCTCCAAATCCGCAGCGATCCCAAAGCAATAAGGTATCGACCTCGCTTATCAGGCCCCTCGACTATCTCTCCTGTGCTACGCGCACGGCGAAGACGGACCGTTGACCCTAAAGATAACGTTGCAGCAGATACGGGCTTTTTCGACATAATGCGACTATCAACTCCCAGATTACCTGGGCATACCACGGATAAGAGGGGATAGCACAATTTGCCAAACTTTTCCTCTACCTCAACGCCTCAATTCTTGTTCCTCTCGATTCAAGCCCTGGTTTCTAAAAAATACGCCTAAGCGTAGCAGGTGCTGATACTGCCTTGCCGAAGAGCCAACGAGGTGGGAAAATGGGATAGTTTTTTGGTACGAATCACGGTGGGGTACACATGGCGCAAATTGATCAGCGGGTAGCTATAGTTGGCGGAGTGAGAACTCCCTTCGTAAAAGCCGGGACGCACTTTTCGGACTATACCATGCAGGAGCTCGGGGTACACGTCCTGAAATCTCTTGTCAGCCGCTACCAAGTAAACCCCGAACAAATCGACGAATTCATTTTTAGTACGGTGCTTCTTGATCCAAAGACACCGAACTGGTCGCGTGAGATTTTGTTTGCGGCGGGGCTGCCGAAAACGGTCTACGCTCATGCCGTGAGTAATAATTGTATATCGGGTCTAATCGCGATTACCGACGTTGCGGAGAGAATAATGCTAGGTCGCACTCAGTGCGGTATTGCGGGAGGGACTGAATCGATGTCCAACCCGACCCTGGTGTTTGATCCCGATGCATCGCGCACTTTTCTCAAGCTATTTCGAGCTCGTTCGCTTGGAGAGCGACTCAAGCTCGCCGCGAAACTTAGACCCAAAAGCTTTATGCCCAAGCCTCCTGGTGTTACCGAACCCTCAACTGGTTTGACCATGGGGCAGCATATGGAGATCACTGCAAAAGAGCTTGGCATTACGCGAGAGCGGCAGGATGAGATTGCACTTGCCAGTCATCAAAACGCTGCAAGAGCAATAGAGGAAGGTCTGCTCGTTGACATGATTGAGCCTCTTGCGGGAGTGACTCAAGACACCCTTGTCCGTGCTGATACCTCAATGGAGAAGCTACAAAAACTCAAACCAGTGTTCGATCGTTCTTCTGCCGGAACAATTACGGCAGGAAACGCAAGTGCGCTCACGGACGGGGCGTCAGCGGTTTTACTCATGTCCGCTGAACGCGCTCAAGCAGAAAACAAAGAAGTGTTGGCGTATCTCACTGAGTACGAGTACTCCGCAATCGATCCCAATGATGGATTGCTCATGGCACCCGCAATTGCCGTTCCAAAACTCTTGCAGCGAATGGGATTACGTCTAGATGATTTTGATCTCATCGAAGTCCACGAAGCCTTTGGTGCGCAGGTTGCGGCGAATATCAAGGCTTGGGAAGAAGGCTGGAAGCTTGAATCCGTAGGTAAAGTTGCTCCTGAGAAGCTAAATGTCTTAGGCGGTTCGATTGCCCTAGGTCATCCATTCGCAGCGACGGGTGGACGAATCGTGGCCACCCTCGCTTCCGAGCTAAAACGAAGAAATCTCAAACGAGGTCTGATTAGTATTTGCGCCGCAGGGGCGATGGCGGGAGCAATAGTACTGGAACGAAACTAAGCAATAAGTAATCTCAGCCTCAGTCTCAGTCTCAGTCTCAGCCTCAGCCTTGGTCTTGGTCTCAGCCTTTCTCTCAGTCTAAATTCTTAGT
>CAYGNZ010000527.1:0-2710 GCA_964351345.1 uncultured Bdellovibrionales bacterium
CTTCTCTTTGAGGGCTTTGACGTTCTCCATCGCGACATTTATTTCAGCGGCACGCTCTTGATAGAACGCAATTCGTGAGCGAAGCAGTTCAATCTCACGGGGACGGGAGGTGAGCCGCTTCACCTCGCGGAACAGAGGTGCGAGTAGCTCTTTTAACTCCGATCCCCAATCAAAATCTGAGGAGAGTCCCGTGCCGCTTTCCGCTCGAAGATCAGTTTCAGAAGCAATAATGTTGAAATTATCAATCAGCGCTTCCCGCTCAGCGCTAAGCGAAAGGATGCGCTCATTGAGTGCGGTCTCTCTTCCTTTGGCAGAAGCGCTACGCAACTCGCGTTGTGCCTCGCGGATTTGTGCCGAGACCTTATCGAGACTGGCAAGGATTGCAGATAAACTGGCAAGTTTTGCGACTCGAGGATCTTCTGCAACAGGGTCCTTGGCAAGCTCTTCGCCTGCCGCAGAATCTGCAACCGCCTCCCCTCGATCCTTGAGAATTTCATCAGCCTGTTCCGTGGTAAGCTCAAGCACCTGTTCTTTGTCTTGCGCACGCACCAAAGAGAGCGGGAGCAGTTGTAGGCCAAGGAGCAACAAGAGCAACAGCACGCCAGAGACTGAGCGCTGATGCTGAGAATTGCTGGCGTGGGGTAAGCCCTTAATCATCATCGAAAAATTCTTCAATCCACTTTTCCTAGGGTCTTGGCTCAAGCAAGGGCCACAAATAGCCGTTTTAGAGTTTAGAGAACCAAAATTACTCATCGATCTCTGGGAAACACAAGGTGTAATGATGAAGTTCTTCCAAGCCTCTTCAGTCATCCTCTGCATGCTGTTGCTGAATTTCGCTCTAGGCTCAGGTGTACCCACGCATGCATCGGAGATTTTTAAATATACTGATTCCGACGGCATGGTCCATTACGTCGATAGTAAAAAGAAGGTGCCTGAGGAATATCAGGAGCAGCTTTCTTCTCAGGAATCTCTTCCTGCCATCAGCAAGGTCTCTCCCGGACGCGACAAGCTGTACGAAAAAACGCACTACACTCCTGTAGTAAAAAAAGCAGGTGTTGAGCTCTTCGTCACCGACTGGTGCGGCTACTGTCGAAAACTAGAGGAGTATCTCGATCAGGAAAAAATCGCCTACACCAGATACAATATAGAAACCGACAAATCAGCGAAAAAGCTCCACGCCAGTCTGGGTTCTGGTGTGCCAATCACTCGGGTCGGGAAAAGAGTCTTTCAAGGATATCAGCCCGAAGAAATAGCCCAGGCTGCCCGCGGGCAATAGTGAGGGCTTAGCCTTTCTTCAGCGTTTTGAGTTGTTCCAAATAGCTTGCCACCACCGCACGCGCAGGCTGCCACAAAAGATTTGCTCGCTCGATTCCACCAATAGAAAGCTCCCAGGCTGCCAGTTCCGGAGGCATATCGGCAATGAGTTCACGAAGTGGGCGCTGGCTGTTGAGTTCGTACGGATACTGCTGCTCAATAATCAGTGCGACCTCATCGACTTCTTTCTCTTTGAGTAGTTTCTGCGCAAGCTTCCCGCCACTGAGGGAATCAGAAATTCGCTCATCAAGACGTCGAAGCTCCAGCTCAGCGAATCGAATCTGCTGCTCAAGCAGCATCTCGATATCAAGTAACAACTCAAGCTCGTGCTTTAACGCCAGCGGAAACTGCTTACCCTCGGACTCCACAAGTTTGGTGATTAAGGGGCCATAGTTTTTGAGAAAGTAGTAAAGGAAGAAAAAGTGTTCCGCTTGAATCGCCAAAGAGGACGGTATCAAACGGCCAAGAAGATCAATCAGACCCGGTCGAGAGAGTCGGTAATGCGGACGCTTGGCAATTGTCTTTCGTTTGGCAAAGCCTTCCTCCACCAGATCATCGAGATAGCGCTGCACCTGAGTATTGTTGATTGGCAGCACCTCACCTTCAAAACTCATCTCGACCCAGTTTGAGAATAGTTCGATGAGGAAACGCAGGTCTCGCTGTCGAAAGCCGTCGACAGGAGCGGTAGCATGCGCGGCGATGGCGCCTGCTGCGACAAATTGCTCGTATCTTCTAAAGATTGTGCCCGTACGCATGACAAACCTATAGTATAGTGTATTCGCCTTCGTCGAGATTTAATACTATTTACCAGCTTTGACGTGCGCGAACCTGCCGCTCAGTGCTAGCATCGAGAAGATGCAGGGCTGCTAAGAACGCCAGCCATCATACTCGCAAGGCAGACATGGAATAGCACCAGAGAATCTCCGCGCATAACTATGGCGAAAGCACCGGAAGACATTACCGTCCTCATCGTTGAGGATCACATGGGAATGAGAAAGATTATTCGCACGGTGCTGCAATCTATTGGTGTACGTCGAATGCTTGAAGCGGCAGACGGCGCTGAGGCGATTAAGACTCTTGAGGAAAGCAATCTTGAGGTACTCCTCGCTCCGACCACGGAAGAAGCACGAGAGAAAATTGACCTCGTGGTGTGTGATTGGGCCATGCCGAGAAAATCAGGTATTGAGGTGCTCGCCAGTGTGCGCAAAAACCCCCGCCTGGCAAACCTCCCCTTTTTGATGCTCACCGCCGAGGGCAGTCGAGAAAACATCCTCCAGGCGGCTGAACTTGGCGTTGATGACTATATCGTGAAGCCCTTTACTGCGGCAGTGCTAGAAGAAAAGCTTCGCTCGCTGTTAAAGCGTTGCTAATCCTGAACAACTCTTCAGATATTTTC